>JAPOYX010000165.1 GCA_026706345.1 Gemmatimonadota bacterium
CGTTCACACGGCGCTGTTCGCGGAAGGCCTGCTGAGATCGGACTTCGTCCGCACGATGGACCTGGAACTCACCGAGCGCTTCCACGTCAACCCGGACAATGGCGACCTTGAATTGACCTGGACGGCAGTCGACCCGGAATTCCACGACGGCACGCTTTTCGGGTCGCGGATTCTCATGCGCACCACGCTGCCGCTGGGCACGTACGGCTGCACGCCGGGTATCGGGCACGGCGAGCAGATGCCGGGAGACTGAGGTCACGTCACGGCTCTCCCGGGCCGCGATCAGGATACCGGGAATCAGCCCGTCAGCGGCGAAACAGCCACATCAGCAAAGACAGCAGCGCGCTCACCAGGATCATCGTGGTGATCGGCAGGTACAGCTTGAATGAAGGCCGGTCGATGACAATGTCCCCCGGCAAGCGGCCCAGTGGGAGCTTGCCCAGCCAGGGCCATGCCAGGCCGATGACGAGCAATGCGAGACCGATCAATATGAGGGTTCGTTGCATGACCTGATGCGCGTCACCGTTCGCTACCGAATCCCGAATAGCTCCGACCGCAGCCCACTACCCCTGTTCCGGGCAACAACATCGGTTCCGTGGACCGGTCAGGCGCCGACCCCGAACTCCCAGGCGACTATTCCTCCGGGGGAATTTGCGCTTCGATGGTGATCAGCAGGTGGACTTCCGGGAAGAAGCCATTGTTCAGATCGTAGTCGACGCCAAAGTCCGCGCGGTTGATGGTCGTCGACGCATCGGCGCCGCAGACTTCCCGCATGTGCCTGAAATGGGGCTGGCACTGGAACTTGTTGACCTGGAGATTGACCGGCTGGCTGACGCCGTGAAGCGTCAGGGTACCCTCGACCGCAGTCGGCGCGCCGTCCTGGAAATCAACGAGCGCGCCCGTGTATGTCGCCGTCGGGAACTGATCCACATGGATGATGTCCACCAAGGTTCTCTCGTTCATGGCGTCGTGGCCGAAATCGATGGACGACATGTCCATCTCGACTTCGACGGACCCGGTCCCGGCCTCCTTGTCCAGCACCACTGTGCCCTAGGACCGATTGATCTTGCCCCTCCACACGGAAAGTCCGCCCCAGTGATCGGCCTCGAAAGCCGGGAAAGTGTGGCGGGGGTCAATGACGTAGGTTACGGGCTCGGCCAGGCCGATGGTGCCCCCTGTGGTCCCCACAAGACACAATGCCACGATGGATAGTTGTCTGATGGCCATTAACTTGGTACTCCCTGCTTGAATGCTTGCCGGCCAAGACCCGGAACTCTCGTTCACGGGACATATCCGCGATGAGGCAAGAGTTTAACCGTTTGCCCGCCCACGTCTCCAGTGTGCTTTGCTAGTTCTGCTCGGCTGGCGATTCGGCAGGCGCTTCATCCAGCGCCCCGTCCAGGGAGAACAACCAGACGCTGTCGCCCCGCGGGGAACCGGCAAACAGGTTCCCGGCGGAATAGGCGACGATGTGCTGGCGGCCGTTGTATTCGAAGGCGCTCACCGGCGCGTTCATCCCGGCGCCGGTCTGGAATTCCCAGAGCAGATTGCCGTTCCGCGAGTCCAGTGCCGTCAACCGGCCGTCGTTGCGGCCCACAAAGATCAACCCGCCCGCCGTCGCCAGCACGCCGCTGTAGCAACGGTCGATGAGCCGCTGTTGCCAGACGATCCTGTTGGTGCGCATGTCCATGGCGGCGAGTACGCCCGAGACGTAACCCGGAATGGCGTGGAAGACGCCCCCGAGAAACCGCTCGCCCAACGGCGGAGGCAGGTCTTCGTCCATCTCGCCGCCACGGAAGAACGACATCCGGTCCGTCGCGCAGACATAGAGGTAGCCCGTGCGCGGATCGTAGGCGCTGCCCGGCCAGTTGGCGCCGCCGTTATGGCTGGGCTTCATCACGGCGCCATCGGTCCAGAAGGGGGTGAAGATCCGGTCCTGGTTGACCAGCGGCGGGTAGCCTTCCGGGACGATATCCACGTGCTGCGGCACGAAGGCATCGCCGATGGGATAAGGTTGCGTGGCCGCCGTCGCCTGCCTCGGTTCCTGCGGTACCGGGCGTTCTTCGATTCCGATCAGCGGCTCGCCGGTAACGCGGTCAAGGATATAGACCCAGCCGGTCTTGCTGGGCTCGGCCAGGGCCCGCCTCATCTCGCCCTCGATCTCGATATCGAAGAGCACCACGGGGCTCGGCGCGTCGTAATCCCAGATGTCGTGACGCACCTGCTGGAAATGCCAGCGGTACTCGCCGGTGTA
>JAPOYX010000166.1 GCA_026706345.1 Gemmatimonadota bacterium
CGTTTCCCTTCAATCTGACCGGGAATCCCGCGGCTTCCATTCCGTGCGGGTTTACGAAGGCGGGCCTACCAGTCGGACTCCAAATTGTGGGACGACGGTTTGACGACGCCGGCGTGCTGCGCGCCTCCGCGGCGTTCGAGAAGATGAGCCCCTGGCAAGCGACCAAACCGGCCATTGGGTAGGGGGAGCGGGCCGAAGACGATCCTCGCCTAGCGTGCCGCTTCGACCCGCACGGTCACGATGTCGATATCGTGGTATTGCTGGTGGCGGACCGAGGCCGCGAAATGTTTCAGCAGGCGGAGAGAAATCTCGTGCTCTTCGGGTATAGTGCTCCCCTCACCGAGCAGGACCATGCGGTCTTCGAGATTTTCATCCCCGACCGCGGCCACAAATTCCAACTCGATTTCCGCGCTGTCGCCACGCGCAACAATAAAGAGCCGCCGCTTGTCGGGGGTGGTTTCATCCTCCGGCTGCACCAGACTCAGCAGCGTTTCCTCACCGGCCGCGCACAAGCGTTCCATCGAGGCGGTATTCCAGCCGAAGCGTGACGCCAGCTCACGTAGAAACCCATCGATCTTGGGCAGGGCCGCTATGTCCAGGTCCATTTCCAGGCGGTGGCGGCGCGGACCCGTCAGCTCCGTGAACAGAGTCAGGACGAGAACGGCCAGGCCGCCGGCCGTCATGCCGTTGCCGAGCAGCGCCCCCCACTGCTCGCCGAGTTGGGCGGCGAAGATGTCCTGGTTCTGAAAGCCCGCGCCGAGCCAGAAGGAAATCCCGACCACTACGCCTTTCCGATAGTCGAGTCCGTCCTGCATGACGATCTTCATACCCTGGACGAAAAGCATGCCCATCAGCACCATGACATAGGCGGCAACCACCGGGCTGGGAATGGCGAGGATCAGGGCGGCCACCTTGGGCAAAAAGGCGAGAGCGATGAAGATGAGACCGAGGCTGACCCCGACATTGCGCGCCGCCACGCCGGTCAGTTCGGTGAGCGGAATACTGCTCGAATAGGTCGTATTCGGCACGGTACTGGCCAGACCGGACAACAGATTGCCCAGGCCATCGGCGTTCACCGCACCCTGAACCGTTCGGAAATCGATCGCCCGGGGGGTGCGCCATGAGACGCGCTGAATGGCCACCGAATCGCCTATTGTTTCAATGGCACCGACCAGGGTCACAAACACGAAGGCCGGCAGCAGCACCCAGAACTCGCTCCCAAACGACAGGTCAAAGCCCGGCCAGCCGGATGTCGGCATGCCAACCCAATCCGCCTCGACCACGCGCGTAACGTCATAGAGCCCGAAGAACGAGGCAACCAGACAGCCCACCGCAATGCCGATGACCGGTGCCCAGAGCCGCCATACGCCCGACGCGCGCAACGCCAGCACCGCAATGGCGACCAGGGTGGCGGTGGCGGACACCGGTGCGGCGGCCGACGACGCGCCCTCGGGCACAACCGACACCATCTGAAATGCGATGGGCATAATGGTCACGGCAATCAGCGCGACCACCGTGCCCGAAACAACCGGCGTAATGATCCGCCGTAAGAGCGATAGCCGAGTCGCCAGGGTGAACTGGAACAAGGACGAGATAAAGATGAGCGTCGCCAGCAAGGCCGGCCCGCCCTTCACCAGGGCGGTGATGCACACCGCGATAAAGGCACCGGAGGTTCCCATGATCAGGATGTGGCCGGCTCCGAAGCGCCCGACCCGGACGGCTTGCAGGACGGTGGTTGACCCGCTGATGATAAGCGCCGCAAAGATCGCCCAGGACAGATAGACCTCTCTCTGGTCGGCCGCCCGGATCACAATCGCGGGGGTCAATACTATCCCGGCCACTACCAGCATGGCCGCCTGAAAGCCGATACCGAAGGAGAGCAGGGGCGGTGGGTTTTCGTTGGGTTCGTAGCGAATGGAGTCTTTGCCGCGCGTCGTGTCTGATTCCATAGGTACACAATCTCGCTTGTTTAGCGGGCCGTATACATGGCGAGAGTCCCGCAGTTCTTGGAATTACGGGACTCTCATAGGTTGCGGGGCTAGGATTTGAACCTAGGACCTCGAGGTTATGAGCCTCGCGAGCTACCGGACTGCTCCACCCCGCGCAGGACAGCAGTGCGGCTGGTGCCGCGTCGGATAGATGTAGCGCCCTGAAAAGAGGGCGTCAAGACCAGAGCGGTACTGGGTACTGGTATAATGAGGCCACTGTTCCGCGGATTTTTTCTCCTTGTACCAATCGAGGGCAACGCCGGTGGAGGGGCGCGGCCCCCCGTCCTTTCTGCGGTTGCTTATTCCGGTCCAAAATGCCCTTTTGGCCACTCCCATAACGTGCTATCGTCTGTCTCGTCCATACATGCAGAGAGACCTGCTTGGTCGGGTCGCTTGCTGAATACAAGAGCCTCTAGGGTCAGGACCTATAAACGGGATGTGCATTTCCAGCGGATTGTGATTCTC
>JAPOYX010000167.1 GCA_026706345.1 Gemmatimonadota bacterium
TGGACCATAAGGGAGGACGCGCTCTGGTCCGACGGCACCCCTGTAACCGCCGCCGCCGTTTCGGTTGCCGCCCTGCTTAAGCGCAAGAGCGAATTCCGTGGGCGTACCGTGGCCATCGTCATATGCGGCGCCAACATCGCCGCATCGACCCTCAAGACCGTACTGGCTTCGTGAGTCTATCTTGCCATATGCGACGATCCTCCGGTAGAGTTCTTCTATAGGTTCTTCTCTCACAAACGGGTTTTCATTCAACGGAAAGGTCCCATGTCCCAGTCACGCCCGAACATCCTGTTCATCATGTCCGACGACCACGCGTCGCACGCCATCGGCGCCTATGGCAGCCGGATCAACCGGACCCCCCATATCGACCGGATCGCGGCGGAGGGCATGCGGTTCGATAACTGCTTCTGCACCAATTCCATCTGCACGCCCAGCCGTGCGGCGATCCTGACGGGCACGTACAACCATGTAAACGGCGTCACCACCCTGGACACCCGCCTGGACGGCCGTCTGCTGAACTATCCCAAGGTGCTGCGGGAACACGGGTACCAGACGGCGGTGGTGGGCAAGTGGCACCTCGGCCACGGAGGCAATCACGATCCCACGGGCTTCGACTACTGGAACGTCCTGCCCGGCCAGGGCCTGTACCACGATCCCGAGATAATCGAGATGGGAGAGCGGTCGAAGCGGAGCGGGTACGCCACCGATCTGATCACGGATTATTCCCTGGACTGGCTGCGAAACCGCGACCGGGACCGTCCCTTCTGCCTCATGGTGCATCACAAGGCGCCGCACCGGCCCTGGGAGCCCGATGACAGGCATGCCCGCATGTATGAAGACGAGGATATCCCGGAGCCGGACACCTTCGACGACGACTATGCCAACCGCGCACAGGCCGCCGCGGCCGCCCGGATGCGCGTAGAGCGCGATCTCAATGCCGAGGACCTGAAGGTACCTGTGCCGGAGAACCTGACCCCGGCCGAAGAGAAAGGCTGGAAGTACCAGCGGTACATCAAGGACTACCTGCGGTGCGTGGCCTCGATCGACGACAACGTCGGGCGGTTGCTGGACTATATCGATGAGGAAGAAATCGGAGAGAACACCATCGTGATCTATACGTCGGACCAGGGGTTCTTCCTCGGCGACCACGGCTGGTACGACAAGCGCTTCATGTACGAGGAATCCCTGCGCATGCCCTTCCTTATCCGCTACCCGAGAGAGGTTGCGCCCGGTACCGTGAACGGCGATATGATCCTGAACGTCGACTTCCCGGCGACCTTCCTGGACTGTGCCGGCGTAGATGTACCCTCGTCATTCCAGGGTCGTTCGTTCCGTCCGCTGCTCCAGGGAGAAACCCCGGCAGACTGGCAGACCTCCATGTACTACCGGTACTGGATGCACGGCGCTCACCACAACGTCTGCGCTCATTACGGCATCCGCACCCTGCGATACAAGCTGATCTACTATTACGGCGATCCGCTCGGCCAGGAAGGCGCGGTCGGTGAGAAGACGGCACCCGAGTGGGAGCTTTTCGACCTGGAAAAGGATCCCTGCGAACTGAACAGCGTGTACGGTGATCCCGAATACGAGGAAGTGGTTACGCAGCTGAAGGCGGAATTGAAGCGGCTGCAGGAACGGGTGGGGGATGAGGCGTATAACGGCTAGCATGCAATTGAGCCATAACTACACTTTTCTTGTTTGACCTAAACTTGGCAGGTACTATTGAGGTTTCAACAGAACACACCCGAATCATTCAACCACAAAACAGAAAGCTAGGAGGCAGAACATGTTCCGCCAACTAACCCAATATGTATGTATCGTGTTATGTCTCGTTGTAAGCGACGACATATTTGCACAGAAAGTGTCGTCCAAGATGGTGAAGGAAATGGAGAAAGAACTAAAGGGACTTCAGGTAGTTTTGAGAGGCAGTGTTCATCAAAACCCAATGACATACTACAACCACGAGGGTAACACCTACTATTTCGCCCATTCAAAACAATATCGGAACATGTTTCGGCTCCCTAAAGACGAACTGGTTGAAATCAGGTCTGTAAAAGCGAAAGATGACCGCATTGAAGTCGAGGTTAGGAGCTCACGATTAGGTAAAGGAAAGATACGTTTTTCTTCTCCTCTTCATTCACCAGTTTTAAGCCGAAGAGCTTTTGAAATAGGATTCAACTTGTGTTTCAAATCAGACGACAATGCTTCCGATCCAGTTGTTCTTATTGGAAATACCCAAAGTAACATGTACCACGTTGCATCCAGCAATCACTTACCTCATCCAGATAATCAACATCAATTCAGCACTATACATGAAGCAGAAGAAACTGGCATGCGTCCCTGCCAATTGTGTTTTAAAACTACGCCAATGGTTAGTGACTATGCTACCGAACGTGTACTTGGCCTATATTCAGTTCAAGAAATCCAAAGTATGAACCAATTAGCAACTGATGATGGCCTACAGAACCGTGCACGTGAAATCGGTACACGTGTGTTAGACAACTGGCCTATCCCATTGCAGGGCTACGATTACCGTTTCTCAGTGATGGAAGATGACGAGATCAATGCGTATGCGGTACCAACCGGATTTATCTTTGTAAATCGAGGGTTGCTGGAATCGACAGAGAGTGACCTGGAAATCGAATCTATAATCGCTCATGAAGTCGCACATGTAGAAAGACGTCACAGTTATCGAATCTACCAGAATCACAAAAAGAAGGAGGCTCTTGCCAAGGGACTAAGCATATTGGCTGCTGCAGTTGGTGCCGCTTCAGGGAAATCCGATGATGAAGTTCTAACAATTGGAGGATTGACCTATGCATTTGTAAAAGTGGCCACGAATGTGTTCTACGAAGGTTATCCGCGTTCGATGGAGGAAGAAGCAGATGCGATGGCAGCATTGTACATGCAGCAGCAGTATGGACAACTTGGAATTGATGCGTTTAGTCTGGTTTTAAAAAAGCTGAGGTACTACACGGACTATTTTACTGGAGAAGATGGAAAGAATCTTACAGCGTTCCGATCACATCCTTTGCTAGATGATCGAATAGCAGCGGTAACCGAATCACGTGTCACAGTGTTTGAAGAACCGGTAATGGTTGTGGGGCGCAATAAGGATGGCATTGAAGTAGTGACTATAGAATTTCATAGTCAAAGGTCGACCACTCCGTCTGTGGCAAAACGGTATTCTCTAGATGCGAGCCAGATTCTTGGCAAGGTGTATGCCACGGCAGACATTGGCAAGCCACGAGAGTTCAAAGATATCACGTTTGAAACTCTAGACGGTAAAAAGATCAAGCTTGACAATAAGGAAGATTCCCTCATAGGGCCGTATGAAGATCAAGGTGTATTGTTGCGTGGTGAACTGTCAGGCAACTTGGATTCTCTTGATTTCAAAGAGGTTAAAGTCAATCTACCAGGTTCGAAACTGAAATGGTATTTGGCTCAATAGTCAATGCCCATCAATCCTGGTACTTTCATCATAGTATACAACCATGAACGAACCCATAACACCTGGCGAAATCCTGCTTGAGGAGTATCTCAAGCCTATGGGCATTTCGCAGAACGCCATGGCGCGTGCGATCGGGGTTGCACCGCGTGCGATCAACGAGATAGTGCGTGGCCGCCGGTCGATTACGCCAATGATGTCGATTCGCTTTGGGGCGTTTTTCAATCAGTCAGATCAGTTCTGGCATGGGATCCAGGTGGAGTTCGACTTCAGAAAGCTCGCCAGGGACAAACCTCGGCTTGTTGCCGGGATCCAACCTGCCGCGTCATTGAATCGGAATCCCTGACTCGTCCGCAAGCAAGGGTGGATCAATTCCATAGCTAGGACGAAGGAAGACGCTAAGGAGGCGTGTCGTTGCGTCTTTTTCGACCTCTAGATTCTAGAGACTTGCGGATCCGGCCTTCCATTGTTATTTTGAGTACAATGAAATCAAATAAACAATGAAAGGAGATGTTTCCTATGATTAGATCAACTTTAACCGAGAAATGGCAGACTACCATCCCGGCCGAAGTACGAAAAGCACTTCACCTCAAACCTCGGCAACGGCTCATTTATGAACTGATTGATGGCGGGGTCGTGGTGAGAGCCCAACCCGAAACACTCAAGGATCTATATGGCTTTCTCGCAGATGGCAAACCATCCGCGTCCAGAACCGAGGAACGGGATGTCGCACGAAAGGCCAGAGTGGCAAGATACAAATGACGAAATTCCTGTTAGATACCAACGTCCTCCTGCGTTTCCTGCGAGACGACCATGCAAGTCATTCGCCAGCCGCTCGTTCTCTGTTTTCCGATGCCAGCGATGGGAAATGCGTCCTGGTATTGACCGAGGTGGCTGTGGCCGAAGCTGTTTGGGTACTCGAGTCCTTCTTTCAGACCAGGCGTAAGGACATTGCGGAGGGGTTGAGCAAAGTCATCACTTGTGCCGGCGTTCGCTGCATGAGGCAGACCGAGATGATCGATGCATTGAATCGTTTCGCGTCTACGAATTGCGATTTCCTGGACTGCTACCTGGCTGCATTGTCTGCGGCTTCAGGCGATCACGTAGCGACATTCGACAGGGATTTCGACCGTTTCGACGACGTTAGACGCTGGCGGTTCAGCAGTTAGGCGTTTCCTTTTAGCCGCGTCAATCCACGAGAAAAGGAAAAGGCATCCGGGACCGAACATCCTGGATGCCTTTTTCAGTAACAGCTTTTTTTTTGCGATCGCCCAGGAGCCGCCCGGTCAGGCGTCGCCCGTCGCCAGCTTGCCCTGGGCGGGCTGGAAGTGCACCGCGGCGATGGCCTCGCGCACCTTGTCCACGTTCTCGGTGAAGAGAATGCCGAGCTGGGTCAGGGTCCGGTCCATCCGGGTGTTCTTGTCGTGCACAGGGAAGATGTGCAGGTTCTGGACCCGCGCTCTCACGTCGTCCACCATCTCGCCTGCCATGACGACCAGATCCGAGTCCTTGAGCGCGGAGAGTTTTTCCTCGCTGAACTCCTCTACGCGGATGTTCATCTCGTCCAGGAACGTGCGAAGCACCCGGCTCACGTCCACATTGGAGACGGCCAGCAGCACGCGCTTGTATCGGTCCGGCGACAGGGACACGTTCTCGGCGCGCAGATCGGCCAGGTAGTCGGTGTGCTCCTTGAACCACCGCTGAAGGATGGAGTAGCCGTTCAGGCGCAGCAGGCCGTTGCGCAGTTGCCGCGCGGCTTCCCGCTTGTTGAACCTGAGGGCGTTGAACGCGGCACTGGCGAGCTTGGACGCGATGCGGTGCGGCGCGTACATGCCCTTCATGCCTTCCATCACCGTGTTGACCAGTTCGTACCGGGTCATGTTCGGTACGGGATGGTTGGCGTGGTGCCCGTCGTAGTGGCTCCAGTCGCGGCTCAGGTACTCCCCGCCCTGCAGATCGTAGCGGACGGTGTCTTCGGAACCGGGCAGGTAGGTCAGGATCATGCACTGCGAAGTCGCCAGGTCCTTTTTCTTCGCGAATTCGAACTGGTGCTTGATGGTCTCCGGATGGTCCGAGTCGGCGCCGGCGATGAACATGGCGTGGAGATCGATCCCGTGATCATGGATCGCGTCGATGGCCACCTCCACGTCGTGGGCTGTTTCTTTTTTGCCGTACAGTTCCAGGGCCGTTTCGTCGATGGACTCGAATCCCACCATCACCCGGTCGCAGCCGGCCTCCCGCATCTTCTTCATCAGCGCCGGCTGCTTCGATATCTCGTGGCGCATCTGCGCGGCCCAGGGAATGATCAGTTTGCGGTCGATCATGCCCTGCATGATGGCCATGGTGCGGTCGACCGGTACATTGAAGATATCGTCAGCGAAGAACAGGTAGGTGAAATGGGGTAACTTCGTGTAGGCTTCCAGCATGTCGAGCACGCGTTCGACCGAATGCCCGCGCAGCTTGTGGCCGTTCAGCTTGGTCACCGTGCAGAAACTGCAGTCCCACGGACAACCTCTCTGCGTCTGTATCGACATGATGTCCATTCTGCCCCGGGGTACGAGGGTGAAGTCGGGAATGGGCAACACGTCGAGATCTTCCGCCTTCGGCCGCTCCGGATTGTGGATCGCCTGGCCGTCTTCTATCCAGGACAGGTTGGCGATGCCGCGGTAATCGGCGCCGGATTCCAGGCACCGGACCAGTTCGACCAGCGCTTCCTCCCCCTCGCCGCGCACCACGAAATCGCAGTGCTGCAGGGCCTCGTCCGGCACGAAGGTCGGGTGCGTTCCGCCCATCACGATCGTCTTCTCGGGGTAGACGTTCCGGATGAAATCGGCGTACTGGTAGGACCCGGGCGCCGTGGACGTCAGGGAAGAGATGCAGATCAGGTCGGCTTCCGCGAACTCGTTCGTATCGACATCCTCCACCTCTTCCAGCATCACCCTGACGCCGTAGCCCAGGTCCCGCATGATCGTCGCGAGCACCAGGCAGCCGATGCGCGGGATATAGGCGTCCGAGTACACGTGGAGGTGGGAGGATTTCGGTTCGAGAAAGAGGATGTGCTTGATACGTTGTGGCATTGCTTGCTCCTGTAGGAACCGTCCGGAACAGCGCCGTCGGCGTTGTCTACTGCATGGATGCGATAAATCGGTCGAACAGGTAATCGGCGTCGTGCGGTCCCGGTGAAGCTTCGGGGTGGTACTGTACCGAAAAAACCGGATATCGGCGGTGTCTGAGCCCTTCTAGTGTCTGATCGTTCAGATTTATGTGGGTCAGCTCCACCTCGGATTCGTCGAGGGTGGAAGCGTCGATGGCGAAACCGTGGTTCTGGGCGGTGATTTCCACCCGACCCGATTCGCACTGCCGTACGGGCTGATTGGCGCCGCGGTGGCCGAACTTCAGCTTGAACCGCTCTCCGCCCAGCGCCATCCCGAGTAGCTGGTGACCGATGCAGATGCCGAATATGGGCTTCTGCCTGATCAGGGCTTTCAACTCTTCAATGGCGTAATGAACGGCGCCGGGATCGCCCGGTCCGTTGGACAACATGATACCGTCGGGGTTCAGCCGGAGCACCTGTTCGGCCGTATAGTCCGCCGGCAATACGAGCACCTGGCAGCCCCGGCGCGCCAGGTTTCTCAGGATGTTGTGCTTGACCCCGTAATCCATCACGACGACCCGGTATGTTCCGGGTTCGCCGAAGCCGTCCCAGATCTTCTCCGGATCGTCGCCGGGAGGGTCGACGTAGATACGGTGATTTCCCTCCCACCGGTATGGGCGGTCCGTGGTCACTTCGCGGACCAGGTCCATACCGACCATTCTGGGCACGGTCCTGGCCTGTTGTACGAGTGTGCCGGGATCCGCCGCGCCGGAACTGATCACGCCGCGCATGACGCCGTCGACGCGTAGCCTGCGGGTCAGTGCCCGGGTATCGATGCCGAAAATGCCTACTACGCCATGGTCGGCCAGGAACCGATCGAGACTGTCGGTCGAACGCCAGTTGCTCGGGTTTCGCTGGTGCTCCCGGACCACGAATCCTTCCACGTGCGGATGGAGCGATTCCAGATCGCCCGGATTCACGCCGTAATTCCCGATCAACGGGTAGGTCATGGTGACGATCTGACCTTTATACGACGGGTCGGTCAGTACCTCCTGGTATCCGATCATGCTGGTGTTGAAAACGACTTCTCCCACCTTTTCCCCGGTAGCGCCAAAGGACTCGCCTTCGTAGACTGTGCCGTCTTCCAGGGCCAGCCATGCCTCCATAAACGCTCCTTCAAGGGGATGCCGGTGGGGTCCGTCCGGATATTAGCATTACGATACCCCCAGCCACCCGGTGTGTCAAGGAAAATCGACCTGGCTTACACGGGCCGCGCACCGGGAGAATTGACCCTCCGCCCCCCGTTCATCCGTACCCGTGCACTTCGGTCCAAACTCCCTGCCATCCGTTCACCCAGGTCCCCTCCGGACCGCTGATATCGCTTTACGCGCGGCAGTGCGGAAGGTATATTACTGAGCCTCCGGGGAGGAATCCGAATGACATTCTTGAACGCGTTGATGCTATTGGGTCTCGCAGCCGTCGCGGTGCCGCTTATCATACATCTGTTCCATCGCCGGCGGGTCTCCACCGTCGATTTCAGTTCCGTCATTTTCATCCGGGATCATCATCTGCAGCGTTCCCGGGCCCTCAGACTCCGGGAACTTCTGCTTCTTCTGCTTCGTACCTTCATCGTCCTGTTCCTGGTGCTGGCCTTCTCCAGGCCGGTAGTCGAAGGCCTGGCGGGCTGGTTAATCGGCAGCAGCCTCAAGCAGAGGACGGTCTTCGCCATCGTGCTGGACAATTCTTACAGCATGGCAGCCGGCAGTTTGGGCGTAACGCCCTTCGCCGCCGCGAAAGCCGAGGCCCGGCGCATCATCGAAATGATGGGGGAAGGTGACGAAGGACTGATCGTGCTGTCGGCCGCGCCGGCCGAAGCCCTGCCGCCCGTTCCGACGGTCCGCATGGAAACACTCAGGGAGCTGCTGGCGGATATGGAAGTATCCGAAAGATCGGGAGATATGGCCGGCGCCCTGGATCTCGCGCGGCAAAAACTGGCCGGCATCGTTGCGGCGGACAAGAGTATCTACCTGCTGTCGGATCTGCAGCGAAGCGACTGGCAGCAAATGGCGGAATCCGTGACGGCGGACACGGCGGATCCGTCACAGCCGTCGCATTCTGCCCCCCAAGTATACCTGTACGCGTACGAGGCGGGGAGCGTGGATAACGCCAGCATCGACGCGGTTTCCGTCAGCGAGGGGCTGCTGATCCGCGATCAGCCGGAACAGTTCGTCGCCACCGTTGCCAACCGGAACAGCGTCGCGATGAACGCCAGGGAAGTCAGTCTCGTTATCAACGGCGAGAAACGGGACAGCCGACAGGTGACTGCCGAGGCGGATGGGACGGGGATCGTGCAGTTCAACGTGCTGATCGACAGGCCGGGCAGATACGTCGGATACGTGGAGTTGGAAGACGATGACATCGCAGCCGACAATCGACGGCACTTTACCCTCTCCGTCCCGGACGCCTTCGGCGTTACCGCGGTCGGACGGACCGAATCCCGGTACTTCGTCGAGCAGGTGCTGAAACCGTCGGGCGGACTGGTCACCCCCGTGGACCTGCGGACTGCATCCGCCGATGTGTTGAACAGCGATCTGTACGATGCGGGCGTGCTGATCGTGGATGGCGAAGTGGAGCTGACGCCCGCGCGGCTTTCCAGCCTGGAACGCTACATTTCCTCGGGTGGCGGGGTCCTGCTGTTTCTGGGCGGAGGCCTGGATCCGGCCCTTTACGGGAACAGTTTTTTCTCAGACGTCTTCGGTTGTTCGATCGGAGGCAGAAGGGGGGTGCCCGACGAGAAGCAGACCTTTCTCCGCATAGACCAGGTCGACTACGAGCATCCCGTTTTTCGGTTCGCGGGCCGTTCCGCCGACGGGTTGTCGACCGGCGCGGCCCGGTTCTACGCCTCCTTTGCGGTGGACGCCGGTCCCGGCGCGCAGGTGATCGCACGATTCGCGGACGGGACGCCGGCGATTCTCGAAGGGCGATCCGGCAGCGGCCGGGCATTGCTGGTTGCGACCGACGTAAATGCCGGGTGGAGCGATCTGGCGTTGAGAAGCGTGTTCGTACCGTTCATGCATCGAAGCGTCCGGTATCTGCATCCATCCGTGGCGGTTACCGAGGTCGGTTACCTGGCGGGCGACCCGGTCGCGCAGCCGCTGATTCGATTTCCTGAGAATGACGACCTTTACCTGGAATACCCCTCGGGACATTCCGAGACCGTAAACCACCGGCTCGGCCGTGCCGGGATCACGGTGGAAATCCCGGATACGAAGCAACCCGGCGTATATCTTCTGCGGGACGGCGCGTTCGTCGCGCAGGCGTTCGCGGTAAATCCGGACACCCGGGAATCGGACCTGGAGCGATTCACTCCGGCACAGGCGTCCGGGCTTCTTGGCGCCGGCGCGCCTGTCGTTCTCATGAACCCGGGCGATACCGCGGGTGTACCCCCGGGCGGGACCTTCAGCGGCTCGGGCCGGTATGAGATATGGAAATCGCTGGTCCTCCTCGTGATGGTGCTCCTCATGGTGGAATACTGGTTTTCGGGGTCGCGCGCTAGGGCCGGAAGCAACGCGGCCCGGATGCCGCGCGGGATTGACCGCGCAGAGCTGAACAAGCAGGGCTGAAACCACAGTTAAAGGACATACGCAATATGCGGGAAATGCACGAAATACCCAGAAACAACCGGGAACGCGCCTTGCTGATCGGATTGGTGCCGTCGAACGAACGGCTCGGCGAAATGGAGGAGTCGCTCGATGAACTGGCCCTGCTGGCCGATACGGCCGGCGCGAAAATCGTGGACAGGATCATCCAGGTCCGCAGCACCATGCACCCGGCGTACTATATCGGAACCGGAAAGGCCAGGTCGATCGCCGAGTTGTGCAAGGCGGAAGAAATCGATCTCGTGATATTCGACGATGACCTGACACCGGCCCAGGTCAGGAACCTGGACCGTGTCATCGAGCGGCGCATCCTGGACCGCAGCGGCCTGATTCTCGATATATTCGCCTCGCGGGCCAAGTCGAGGCAGGCCAAGCTGCAGGTCGAACTGGCCCAGTTGCAGTATATGATGCCCCGTCTGACGAGACAGTGGGACCATCTGTCCCGGCAGGAAGGCGGCGTGGCGTCGGGTTCATCGGGCGGTGCCATCGGCGTGCGGGGGCCCGGGGAAACGCAGCTGGAGATCGACCGCCGCCTGATCCGCGGACGTATTACCCACCTGCGCAGGAACCTGGACCAGCTGGTCGCGTCCTATACGCGCCAGCGCCAGCGCAGAAGCGCCATGTTCTGCATTACCCTGATCGGTTACACCAACGCCGGGAAGTCCACGATTTTCAACGCCTTCACCCAGGCGGACACGCTGATCGAAGACAGGCTGTTCGCCACGCTCGATGCGACCACGCGGGCGGTCAACGTGACCCCGGGCCAACCCGTTCTGCTGTCGGATACCGTGGGTTTTATCCGAAAGCTGCCTCATCATCTGGTCGCTTCTTTCAAAAGTACGCTGACCGAGGTTTACGACGCGGATTTGCTCGTACACGTCGTGGACGGAAGCCATCCCAATCACGCGGAACATATCGTTACGGTGAACCAGGTACTGGCGGAGTTGGGGGTCTCGGATCTTCCCCTGCTGCTGGTCTTCAACAAGGCGGACCAGTTGGAAAGTCCGGACGCGCGGGATATCCTGGCGCTCTCCTACCCCGACGCCGTCACGGTATCCGCTCTGGATCCCGACGACGTGGAGCGATTGCGCCAGAGGATTTCAGACCTGGTGGATCGGCATCGCGTGGAGTTGGAACTGCTGATCCCCTACGAGAACGGACACGCGGTTTCCGTAGCGTACGAATCGGGGGAAGTGCTGCACCGGGAAGACGAATCGGAGGGGGTTCGCCTTACGGTCCGAATGATGCCGTCCGTTGCCGGGCGCCTCGGCAAGACGCTGGACGCTTTTGTCTGCAGGTATGTGGAGTGAGTCGCGCCGGCTGGTACTAACTACGCCCTGATGCCGGCAGCAAGCGCTCAGGGGTTGGCGGGATCGGCCTCCGCACCGCTGTTGGGTACGGGCAGCGTCGGTTGCCCGAAATCCCTGTTGTCCTGGATGAAACGCTCGTTCAGGAGGAGCAGTTCCTGGCGCCACTGGGGGTTGTACAGTTCTCCCCTTGCCGAGGCGTGCAAGAGTTCGTATCTGCCGATGCCCCGCCGGTCGCCGAAGACGAAGAAGTGACGGCCGCCTTCCGTGGTCCGGGACGGGTCTCCGTCCACGCCCTCGGTATAGTACCAGATCTGGTGGGCCTTCATGATGTTGTCGCTGTCGTACCGCACGATTTCTTCCGGCTGACCGTATCGGATGAAGACTGTTCCCCGGTCGCTTTCCGCCCCGCCTAGTTGAAAATCGGCATAGGAAAACCGTTCGTTAAACACCATCATGGATTCGTTTTCCGGTGTCTCGGGCGTGGGATCGCGCATGCGCCAGAAGGCGATCAGGAATTCGGTCTTACCTTCGAGGTCGAGACTGTCGTAGAGGTCGCGCTCCCGTTTGGACGCCAGAATCGCCAGCATTCTCCGGCCTCTCTTCGCCTGTTCCTCGGTCAACGCGGTGACTGGCGGGGGCGGAGGCGGAGGCTGGACAATCTCGAAAACGGCCGAACTGGACGCTTCCGTCCCCGTCTGCGCGTCCTCGACCGTAACTTCGAGGGTATAGACCCCTTCAGGGAAGGTCATGTAGTCCAGCGCGATCACGTCCAACCCGTCGGTACCCGTAATCCGCCGGTTCGTTTTGGGCGGAAGAGGGAAAGACATCTCATTGGCGTGACTGGTTACCGCGGGGTAAATGTCGTAGCCGGCCTCTTTTCCTGTCGAATCCGGGGCCAGGTTATATATCTCGAAATAGAGGAACATGTTACGAGGCTTGTAACTGCCATCCTCGGGCATCTCGGCCCATTTCTCGAATATCCGAAGGGGATTGGGCAGGACCAGCAGCCCGTTTTTCGTGAAACGGTTGTCCTCTTCAGCCCTTTGGATGAGCGTCGAGAGCTGCAGATTGCTCACGGAAAGCTCGGGTGAATCAAGGGGCCGGGCGATAAAAGGTTTGATCGCTTCTCCCTGGCGGTTGGAGTTCAGGTCGGTCACGAGAACCTTCGCGCGGTACGAACCGGGGTTCACGCCCGCGGCGATCTGTTCCAGTACCACCCTTTCCTCGCCTCTGCGGGTAACGACGACGGGCCGGTCCGTCTGGTATTCCCGCTTCTGGACGGTTTGAAATACGATGTTCTCCTGGTCGTCGATGATGGACAGGTCGATCGAGAAGGTGGCGACGTAGAGCCTGTCCTCTTTTTCTTCAAGGGTAAACTCGCTGGGCCGGCACAGGAAATAGAACTCCAGGTAAGTCTGTTCCTCCGCCCCCCTGAATCCGCTGACGTCCACGGCGAAATCGATCTCGCCGGTACTATTGGCCGGTAACAGGAAGGGGTCGCCGGCGGCTGTGGAGTCTACGTCTGCCGAGGTTGTTTCCTGTACCTGGGCAAAGGCGGACCCGGTGCAGAGCAGGCAAACAACACAGACAAGACGGCGGTAGAATCGAAACACTTCGGATATCTCCCGGTTGATGTCACCCCGGGTTCTGAAAAGCGTAGCCCGGCATGCGCGTTACGCGCCGATCCCGGATATCGATTGACTTGCGGATACGAAACACCGATCTATGATATCCCGCTGGTCACGCGCGGTTGCGTTCTGATCTGAATCATGATTGTAATTTAAGGTTATTCTTACAACCGGGCAACTGATTTGTCCGCCGGCCGGATTCGCTCGGCCGGTCGTGCGCAGGAGGATCCCATGTTGCGGCTTTGGTCGGATCGAGCCATGCCTCCCGTGATTCGTTCCGAATTTGCCCATCGCATCCTTGTAAACGGCTCGGGAGAGGAGTCGCCCGAAGACCCGCTCCGCGACCTGCCCGGCGCTCATGCGGTCGTCGCAGGCGCGCGGCGAACATACGACGGTGGCCTGATGGACAGGTATCCGGAAATGAGGGTCATATGCCGGACCGGGATCGGCATCGACAACATCGTCGTGCCGGATGCCACGGAAAGGGGCGTCGCGGTCTGCAATACGCCGGAAGGTCCGACCCTTTCCACGGCCGAAACGGCCATCGCCCTGATCCTGGCCGCGGTGAAGCATATCAAGCGTGTTTCCCGGGATTTCGCGGAACAACCCGGGAAAGACTATCTGTCCGGTTACCAGGGGATGGAGGTCTTCGGGCGGACACTGGGCCTGATCGGACTCGGCCGCATCGGAAGCCGGGTGGCGCGCCTGGCCGTCGCGCTCGGTATGCGCGTGGTCGCCTACGATCCCTACGTCGCGGATGAGCGGGTGGCGGAGATGGGCATCGAACGGGAGGACCGCATCGAGTCCGTGCTGGCCAGGTCGGATGTCGTCTCGGTACACGCTCCGCTGACGGAGGAAACCCGCCACCTGATGAACGGGGACCGCTTCGCCCGAATGAGGCGGGGCGCGTTCTTCGTCAACGTGTCGAGGGGCGGACTGGTCGACGAGCAGGCACTTTGCGCCGCGCTCGACCAGGGACGTCTCGCGGGAGCGGCCCTGGACGTCTTCGAGCCCGAACCGCCGTCCACGGACAATCCGCTGCTCCATCGTGACGACGTGATCGTTACGCCCCATATCGCCGGCGTGTCAGTCGCGAGCAGGGAACGTATGTGGAGGATGGCGGTAACGATGGCACTGCAGGTCTGGAACGGCGAGAAGCCGGACCACATCGTCAATCCGGAGGTCGTGCCCGGTAATGGATAGGCGGGCACGCTGCAGGTTGCGCGCGGTGCAGGTTGCGATGGGACTGGCCGGCGGCGGCGTTCAACTCGTCGGGGGTTATCCGTGACGGGGGCGTGTACCGGCTTCCGGGGACCGCCTACCTGAATACCTGCACGTCGGCCGCCCGGGGCGCGTCCACGCCGTGCTTCATGCGCATGATCTCCTTCTGGCGCTCCGTAAGCAGGCCGTACCATTCGCCGGGAAACCCTTCGTGGGGGTCATACTGGAACATGAGCATGCGTTTGCGGTAGTGGGCGAATAGAGCGTGCCGGTTCGCGTTGCCGCGGTTGGCCCCGCCCGCGTGCCAGCACTGGCCGTTGAAGACGAGGACGCTTCCCGCGGGCGCGGAGGGTTGCACGTAGTACTTCGCTTCGACACCCTGGGCCGGATGGCCCAGGCCACTCTTGTGGGTCCCGGGAACGACCCGCGTACCGCCGTTTTCCGGCGAGAAATCGTCCAGCATCCACACGGTGTTCATCATGACCGGCGAGGCCATGTTGAGCATTTCGGCGGGTATGTCGCTGTGAAATCCCTGGTCGCCGTCTCCCGGCCGTACGATGCGGCTGTTCAGGCTGCCCAGGATGAGCGACTTCTCGAGAAAATGCTCGAGGATGGGCAGGATGCGGGGGTGGTCGATGACGGGGAAGAAGATGGGATCGAGGGTCGGCAGATTGCTCACGTGCCTGCAGGACCCCTCGCCTCCGCGCTCTTCGCCCACCTCGTCGTTCAGGCGCATCAGCGTCTCGCGCATGGCCGCGATCTGGTCCTCGGTCAAGACGCGCTCCACGACGGTGAAACCGTACACGTCCAGTTCGTAGATGGCGTTTTCGAATTCGTTCATCGTCTACTCCAGGTAATCGCCGGGGATGCGCGTGTTTTCGTACCGTTCGTTTTCCGAGCGGACCAGGATCGGCCCGGGTACCTCCGCCGACCAGTAGTCCGGGACGGTGGCCGGCCGCATGTGCCAACCGAGGAGCAGGGTCCGTCTCAGGCCGCTGTTGTTTCCCCGGGCCGAGTGCAGCAGCCGTGCTTCGCCGATCACGAGGTCGCCGGCGCGGACGGGGACGTCGATGGCGTCGGGGTGGTCGCCGAACATGTGAGGATCTTCCTCATCCGCGAACCAGGCCGTCCGCTGGTGCGGCACTTCCACCTGTCCATGCAGGGGTATCCGCTTCAGGTGCGTGCCCGGGATGACGCGGAAGCACCTGTTTATCTGGTCCGTGTCCACCAGGTAGTAGGAAAGAAACAGCTGCTGCGGCCACGGCGCCAGGCTGAAAGGGTCGTTCCAGGTATCCCAGTCCTGGTGCCAGTAGAGGGGCGGTCCTCCGGGCGGCTTGCTCAGTACGTGGATGGTCCCGTTGGGCGTGAAATCGTCCAGTCTCATGGCGCGTAGCCACGCCTGCGTCGCGGGCCAGTCCAGCAACCGGCGCATCACGGCGTTTTCCCGGATATCCACGTGGATATCGGAACCCTGGTAGCGCCATTCGGGCTGGTATTCCGCGGAGTCCAGCAATCGATCCGACTCCCGTCGGAGTTCGTCCAGAAACGCCCCGGTAAGTACGCCTTCGATGTGACAGTACCCGTCCCGGGTCAGCTGTTCCCGTTTTTCCGTGCCTTCCTCCTTCGTCATGCCGTCGGTCTCCAGTCATCCTCCATCTACGCATCCCTTTATTTGTTACCGCGGGACAACCCGTTATCCACCAGGTAGGCGTAGCTTTTCCGTACCGCTTCGACCATGTCCGTCGCACAACTGTCCAGCTCTACGATGTGCCATTCGGTATGGTTCCCTCCCCCAGCGATCACTCCCGGGAGATCCACGCTGCCTTCGCCCAGCGCGGTCATGTCCGTATTCCGCCGGCAGGGTCCGTCCTTGAGGTGAAGCAGAGGCGCCCGGGCGCCGAGGCGTTCAAGCACGCCGGCGGGGTCCGGACCGCCGACCTGGACCCAGTATACGTCCACCTGGAAGAACACCTCCGGTGAAAGATGCTCGAGGAGGATATCCGTCGCGATCCGCCCCTCCACTTCCAGGTATTCCCACCAGTGATTGTGAATCCCGAAGGTCATGCCGTGCGGCGCCACGGCCTCCGCGGCCTCGTTGAAACGGTCCGCCGACCACCTGATGTTGTCCACGGTACTGTGGTCGTCTTGTCCCAGTCCGGATACGACACGCTTCGTTCCGATCGCGTCGGCCGTTTCGACGACGTAGGACTTGTTGTCACCCACGGGCAAAGGCAGGTGCGCGCTGGGAACCTCGAGGTTCAGCGAACGGAAGAGCTTGCCCGCCGCTTCCGGCGTGGTACCCGGAAACCCGGCGGGCTCAACGCCCGCGTAACCGATCTCCGCGGTCAGGTTTACCACGTGTTCAAAATCCTTGTCGGCCAATTCTCTGAGGGTGTACAACTGCAGGGCTACGGGCGGGGGCATATCACGGCACCTCTTTCTCTCTCTTCAGCCGCCTTGGGCTGTTCGATGTTAGGTAGAAACATCAGCGGGTCATTTGGGTTAAAAGTGCGGGTTGAATATACGAAGCCTGCCAACGACGTGCAAGCGAATCGTCAGGACAAATCGTATACGAAATCCCCGCCGCCACGGCGCAGGGCGGCATCGCCTTTGCGTAGCATGCGCAGCACGCTTTCCTCGTGGATCATTTCCATGAGGTCGTTCCTTTCGAACCACCTGAGATCATGGGATTCATCGCTTATCTTCAGGGGCTGCTCCGAGGATGAAACCAGCAGATAACGGAGGTCGTGGTGTTCATGGGCGGGCACATCGGCGCGGGGGGCGATCGCGTGGATGTCCACGTCCAGGGGCACGAACCCTGCCGGCTCCCGGTACAGCCCGAATCCGGCGAGTCCGGATTCCTCCTCGGCTTCCCGCAGGGCCACGAGGTGGGGCCGGGTACAACCGTCGGAATGGCCGCCCAATTGAAGCCAGCGGTCGAAGATGCGGTGCCGGGTCATCAGGTACTTCGAGCGGTCGGGCGAAACGATCCAGGCCGAACCGGTGATGTGACCCGGCATGCACGTTCTTTCAAAGCAGCCGGGATGTCCGGAAACCAGGGAACGTATCCGCTCTATCGTATACTTTTCATCGGGATGATGCGCCAGGTAGTGGTTCAGCATCTGCAGCAGATGGTCGCGATGCGATCCGCCGTCCTCGTGCCCTTTTTGTTGTCTCATCCGTCCGCTTCCCAGAAGCACGGTACATCCAGCTCATCTCCCAGTTCCCGCAGCGACTGGATATGGATGTTGTCCAGGGGGATCCCGTTCCGGCTGAAATCGGCCTCTCGTTCGGCTTCAAGCTCTCCCGCAAGCAACGAGCGGTCCAGACCCGGTAGCGGATGCATGGCGTGTATGTTTTCCCGCAGCTCCGTGACCGTCCGGGTGTAATCGGAAGAGTCGCCTATGAACGCCGGGTCGAGGACAACAGCGGTCAGGCTGCTGGTGGCCTCTGGAAATCTCCGTTCAACGGGTGACTGCGCGTCCACCGGCCAGGTCATCATGACGGAGGTGACCTGGTAGGCCAGTCCCTTGATCAAAGGAAGCACGCTGATTTCCGCGATTTTCTGCTGAACTTCGGGCAGTTCCAGGTGCGTACCCATATCGATCAGCACGGGCGGCTCACCCTCCGCCGCGGGGAATCCGAAACTCACGGGCGGGTTGTTCAACGCCTGGACGACGGGTTCAGGCCGATCGAAGGGAAGGGGACTCATGGGCGTGCTGTAGTACAGGCAGATCATGCCCGCCCCGGTGGCGATGCGCGTCCAGTTCCCCACCGATCCCGTGTGGCCGCAGTGGGTCGCCGTGACCAGGCAGATCCCTGCCGTGCGGGCCCGGGACACAGCGGAGCGAATGGCCCGGGCGGACGCCAGGTGACCCATGCCCCCATCCCCGTTCCATTGCACCACCGCGGCCGACTCCCGGCAGATCCTGATATTCGGCCGCGGGTTGCATCGGCCAGCCTGGAAGGACCTCACGTATCCCGGAAGCTGGCGGGTGCCGTGGCTGAGGACGCCGCGCAGGTCCGTCGCGGCCAGGTAGTCGGCCATTTCCGACGCGTGGGCTTCCGATAGGCCGGCCTTTCCAAGCGCTTCTGCGGTAAAGCGATGCAGGTCCTTGGCGTCGTAGCGGAGATTGGTGTAATCAACAGGAATGATGGCCATAAATGTCTCCGGGATCAGCTTCGCGGCTCAAGGAGATTTGCTCACAGGCACGGATGCATCGACGCACACCGGACTTGGCGGATTCTCGTCTCGCGCATAAACGGACTCCATCCTCCTTCCGCTCACCTTACCATAATGAGACCCGAACGGCAAAACAACAGCTATCCAATCGAACCGCCTATCGCTTTGACTTGCGCCGCCGCTCCATGTACCTTCTGATCCTCTTCATCACTTACGTGGTCATGCGCCGATACACGACTGAACCAACGGACTGGAGACATGATGAAACCGAAGCCACTACAGGATCGCGTGGCGGTCGTTGCGGGCGCGACGCGCGGGACCGGACGGGGGATCGCCCGCATGCTCGGCGCGGCGGGGGCCACGGTCTACTGCTCCGGACGAAGCGTAAAGGGCCATCCCGCCACGCCGGGCCGTCCCGAGACGATCGAAGAAACCGCCGAAATGGTCACGGCCGAGGGGGGCAGGGGCATTGCCGTGCGGACGGACCACACCGTTGAGGCCGAAGTGGAGCGATTGTTCTCGCGCGTCAGGGACGAACAGGGCCGGCTCGACATCCTCGTCAACGACATCTGGGGCGGCGATGAAATGATCGAATGGGGTTCGCCTTTCTGGGAACTCGATACAGCCAAAGGATTGAAAATGCTCGAGGGGGCCGTTCACACCCATATCATCACGAGCCGGTACGGCGTACCCATGATGATCGAGCGGAACGCCGGGTTGATCGTGGAAGTCACCGACGGCGACACGATGGGCTATCGGGGCAACCTCTTCTATGATTTCGCAAAAAACGCCACGATCCGGCTCGGCTACGCGATGTCGCGCGACCTCCACGCGCACAAAATCACCGCGCTGACCGTTACGCCAGGCTTCCTGCGGTCCGAAGCGATGTTGGACGGCATGGGGATCACGGAAGAGAACTGGCGGGATGGTATCGCACACGACTCGTTCTTCGAGGAATCGGAGACGCCGTGTTACATGGGAAGGGGCGTAGCGGCCCTGGCGGCCGATCCGGACGTCGCGTCGAAGCACGGTGGACTGTACGGAAGTTGGTCGCTCGCGAAGGAGTATGGATTCACGGACCTGGACGGTCGCCAGCCGGATTGGGGCAGCTATTTTTCTGCAAGGATACGGGATATCACAGATCACCAAGAATCTCCAGACGAGATGGACCTTTACAATGTCCGTGCCCGTATGAACCAGATCGAGCTGGATCCTGCTGCAGAAGAGGAATACAGGCGCACGAGAGAGTACCTGGATAAGTATGAGTGAAAGAAACGCGAGGCAGTGGTTGCAAGTGTGGACCACGCTCTGCATACCCGACGGTCTAGAGACTTCGAGTCTTTTCACCCCTTAACTTCTTGTAAACACCACCATACCAGATTATACTGAATACTATTTCTTTCCCGACTTCAGTCGAAAAATGGGATAGTTTCGATCCCTGACGGAGGTTTTTCATGTCTGACAACGAAGGAACACCAAAAACCGATCCCCGTATCAAGGACCTCGATCACACCCAGAATCTGTCCCGCCGTGGATTCATCGGCAGCGTGATGGCTGGTGCGGCCGGGGTGGCCGGTGCGTCGACCCTGCTGTCCTCCGTACAGGATGCGGAAGCAGCGCCATCGCCCGATCTGCCCGAGAAGCCGACCGGCGGAGCTGCGCCTGATGACGAAGCCTACTGGGAGAAGGTCGCGGCCCAGTTCATGCTGCGCGACAACGTCATCTACATGAATTCGGGCACGCGCGGCCTCTCGCCCGTGAGCGTGCACAAGGCGCAGGTGGAAGCCATCGAGGCGGTCAATTCCGATCCCAACATGTGCTGGTCGACCTACAGTTTCGCCGGCATGGATGAGATCCGGCGGAAGATGGCCGGGTACATAGGCTCGGAGGTCGAGGAGATCGCCTTTACGAACAGCACCACCGACGGGATGGGACTCGGTTTCATGGGGCTGGAATTGAACCGCGGGGACGAGATCCTGACCACGAACTACGATTACGGCTGGGTGAAGAACATGATGGCCTTCCGGGCGAAGCGCGACGGCCTGGAATTCAAGATGGTGGACATATCGGATCCGAGTTTCCGTACGCCCGATGATCCGCAGAAGGTCGTCGATGCCGTGGCGGCCGGTATCACGCCGAAGACCAGGTTTCTCACCATCTGCCACATCAACTACACCGACGGATTCGTCATGCCCGTGAAGGAGATCTGCGAGATTGCCCGCGACCGGGGGATCATCACCCTGATCGACGGCGCCCAGCCGCCGGGCATGATGAAAATGGACATGATGGACCTGGGATGCGACATGTATGCGGGTGCGGGCCACAAGTACATGCTGGCCGCTCAGCACACCGGTTTCCTGTTCGTCCGGAATGACATGGAGGACCGGGTGCATCCCCTGGTTTATACGGGTTCGATGAATCCGGAATGGGCCATCACAGGCGCCAGGAAACTCGAACAGCGTGGCTCTTCGAGCTATTCGGATCGGGTCTCCATCGGTGCGGCGCTGGATTTTCACAACAAACTCGGGGTCGAAGCTATCGAAGCCCGGCTGCGTTACCTGTCCCAACGCCTGAGCCAGGGCCTGAAGGCCATAGACGGCGTCACCGTGTACGCATCCGACGATCCCAGGATGTCCTGTGCGCTCGTATCCTTCTCCGTCAAGGACCTCGATCCTTCGTTCATCGTCGGGCGCCTCTGGTACCGCAGCCCGAACATCTACATCCGTACCGTCGGCGCCGCCGGCGGTTTCAGGGGAGTCCGCGCCACGCTGCACGTCATGGACACGGCCGATCACGTCGATACCTTGATCGACAGGATCGAAAGGCTTGCGCAGGCTTGAGATCCGAAGGCCATGGGGTTTACGTCAGGCTCGATCCAGTGGAGCTGAAATGGGCTTAGTGCGTTTCCTCGTCGCCACAATTGCGGGCGCCCTGGTCCTGCTCGTCCTGGGATTCATCCTCTACGCGATGGTATTCGTCGGGTACTTCGCGGCGAATGCCGAACCGGGTGCGGCCGCCGTGGCCAAAGACCCGCCCGAAATGCTGTTCATCTACCTGAGCGAATTGATTCTGGCAGCCCTGTTGTGTCTCGTAATCGGCTGCTGGGCGGGGGTATCCGGCGCTGGTGCGGGATTCAGGACCGGGGCGGTTTTCGGTTTCCTTTTGAGTCTCGCGATCAGCCTGATGTTTTATGGCACGGTGAACTACATGAATCTCCAGGCGACGTTGTTTGACGTCGTCCTGACGACGGTGCGCATTGCCCTGGCGGGCGCCGTGATCGGAATCGTACTGGGCAGGAAGCGAGCAGCGGAGTCCCCGGCCGCGATCAGTAACTAAGCTGCTTTGAAACAAGCGCCGGAAGACCAAACGTGCATTCGCCCGAAGAGGAATCCATGTCTGTACAACGATTCGCCATTGCGACCGTAGCCGGGGCCGTCATGGTGCTGTTGCTTGGCTTTGTCACCGGCAGCTTGTTCGGCGGCCTTTTCGAAGGTTTCGCGGTGACGGCTCCTGAACTGGTCATGAAGTCCAGTCCGAACGTATGGACGATCGTCCTCGGTGCCGTTGCCATGGGGGCGCTGCTGACCGTCCTCCTCGGTTGCTGGACGGGCCACACTGATGCGGTGAAAGCCCTCGGAACCAGTGCGATCTTCGGGTTGCTTCTCCACCTGTTCCTGGGGTTGAGCCTGTTTGGCATGACAACCATGTTGAATCTCACCGGAACCCTGATCAAGGTCGTCATCGATACGGTTCAAGTGGCACTGGCCGGAACGGTAGTCGGTGTCGTGCTGGGCCGCGGCAGACAGGCCTAGCCGCACCATCCTCCATCGCTCTATGTACACGCTGATCACCGCTAGTAGACTCCGCACGGGCGAAGCGCTCGAAGTCGGCGTCGTTCAGGCGCCGGACGACGACTATGCGCCGCTCGTCCGGCCGATCCTCGCACACAAATCGCGCAACGAACAGTGGCATCTCGACCAGGTATTCGCCGGGCGGGTCGACCCACTCGAAACCCGGTTCTACCTCGGCTGCCTGAACGAACAACCGGTTTGCAACATCATGGTCAGCGAACACGGCGGAGTCGGCATCATGAGTCACGTATACACCAGGCCGGAACACCGCCGAAAGGGCATAGCGCGGCTGGTCATGGCCGGGCAGATGGCCGACTTCAATGACCGGGACGGCCGGTACCTGACGCTGTCCACGGGCTACGATACCCATCCCTACTATCTGTACTACAGCTTCGGGTTCCGGAGCGTCATACCGGACTCGGGTCACATGAAGTACGCGGGGAATGCAGCGTTCGAGGCGGAACACTTCCGAGGGGAAGGGGTTCGCGTGGTCCCGGGAGACTGGAAAAACTGGCCTTCACTGAACGTGCTTTGCGCCCAGGACGGTCCGCCTTACGTACGCAACGTGGGGCTGGGACATATCGGGCCGCGCATGTTTGAAGGCGCCTACCTGGGGCTTATGAAGCTCACGCAGGAAGATGCCGATCACCAGGTCCGGCTGCTGGTTACGGACCGCGAGGCGGTCACGGGTTACGCGACCCTTATGCCGGACACCCGGTGGCGTGGAGAGACCTGTCTCCTGGATTTGTTCGTTCATCCGGCGTTCACGGCTTACTGGGGGGCTTTGCTGGACTCGTTCTCCATGCCGGCGGGACGAAAAATCCAGAGTCATGTCGAACCGGGCGACTCCCGGAAGACCGCTGCGTTGAAGGACGCGGGGTTCGTCCGCGAGTCCACCCTTCGAAAGCAGTTCAAGGCGGCCGGCCAGGCAATGGATGTCGAGGTGTACGCGCGGCATGCCTAGTCCTGCTCGCGGCGTGATGCCGCCTACTGCCCGTGCTTCAGCCCGTCTAGCGTCTTGTCGTGGATGCCGCCGAATCCCCCGTTGCTCATAAACACGATCCGGTCGCCTGGCGCCGCTTGCTCGACCAGCCGTGAAACGATCCGGTCCACGCTTTCCACGGCGTCGGCGCGAACGCCGCGAAGACGCAGTCCCTCCACCAGTTCCTCCACGGAAAAACGGTTCCCTTCGGGCGCTTTCCCGGGTAGAAAGACCGGCGCGATCAATACCCGGTCCGCGTCGTCGAAGGCGGTGGCATAGGCCTCCTGGAAGTTCCGGCGTATGGTGGTGGCTGAGCGGGGTTCGAACACGGCCCAGATGCGCCGGTCCGGACAGGCCCCTCTAAGCGCCTCCAGCGTCGCTTTTACGGCGGTGGGGTGGTGGGCGAAGTCGTCGTAGACCGTAATGCCGTTGACATCGCCCCGTGGCTCAAGACGGCGCCTCACGCCGGGGAAGGTCTCGAGGCCCCGCGCTATATCCTCCCAGGATACGCCGTAATGTCGGGCGGCGGCCACGACCGCCAGCGCGTTTTTGACGTTGTGGACTCCAAGTTGACGGATCGTCAGCCGGGTGCGGGGTTCGTCCCGTTCAAACAGGTCGAAGGACGTACCCCCGGGATCAAAAGAAACGTTACGCGCAGACCACCGCGTGCCTGGCGACTCGCCCATGGTATGGACGTTGCAGAATGCGTGGGTTGCGAGAGTCCGGAGGCGCTCGTCGTCCGCCGGTCCGATCAGCAACCCGTTTTCGGGTATGATGTTGACCAGCCTCCTGAAAGAAAGCACGATCTCATCGAGCGATTCGTAAATGTCCGCGTGGTCGAACTCGATGTTGTTGATGATCACCGTATCGGGCAGGTAATGCAGGAACTTCGCCCGCTTGTCGAAGAAGGCGCTGTCGTATTCATCGCCTTCGAGGATGAACAGGTCGCCCGACCCCAGTTGCGCGCCGGTCTGCCAGCCGCTGGGAACTCCGCCGATGATGTAGCTGGGATCCCGGCCGGCCTCGGTGAGCAACCAGGCGAGCATCGCCGTCGTGGTCGTCTTGCCATGCGTCCCCGCCACCACGATCGACTTGCGGTCCCACAGGAAGAAGGACTTGAGCGTCTCCGGCATGGATGCATACCGGATCTTCCGTTCCAGGACGGCTTCGGCCTCGGGGTTGCCCCGCGAAACCGCGTTTCCGATGACCACGAGATCCGGTGGAGGGTTCAGGTTGGTTTCGGCGAAGCCCTCGAATACGGGTATCTGCTGTTCCGAAAGCACCGTGCTCATGGGCGGATACACGTTTTCGTCGCTACCGGTTACCCGGTGTCCGAGGGACTTGAGCATCACGGCGAGCGCTCCCATGCCCGTACCGCAAATGGCCACAAGATGGATGTGAAGCGGTCGGGACATGGTCAGGGCATCGGGGGATGGTTCTCGGTCAGTTCCCGGATTTTTCGGCGTACGGCGTCGTTATTGAAGTGGTCGGGATGGGAAACGAGCAGGGTCTCGTATTCTGTGAGCGCCTGGGGAATATCGCCGATCTTCGTCTCGAGGATTTCGGCAACCCGTCGCCGGGCCGTAACGACGCGGCGGCTGTCCGGGTGTCTTTCGATCAGGTCGCGCAGAGCCGCGAGCGCTTCGTACGGCTTACCCAACTGGTCAAGTATCACACCGATGTCCAGGATGACTGTATCCACAATCAGGCTTTCCGCATGCTCCTCGACAAACCGCTTGCAGGCTTCCAGGGCTTCCCGGTCCCTGAACTGACGGCGCAGCAGCACCGACCGGACATAATCGGCAAGTGAACGGTCACCGCCCTGCCGGCCTTCCGCGATCAGGATGGTCCACTCCAGCGCGTCGTTGGCATAGGGGCTGTCCGCATAGCGGTCGGCCGTCTCGTGGAACCGCTCGAGGGCATCGTCCCATCGCCCCTTGAAGAGCGCCAACTCACCCCGGTGGAATGTCGTCCGCGCCCGGGTTTCGACTTCCGGGAATCCGGCTTCCGGGTCCCCGATCCGGTTGTACTGGGCAAGCGCGTCTTCGAGGCTGCCCAAGACCACGTAACTCTCCGCGATGCCGAACATGGCCTGCTCCCGGAACTTCGTCGCGGGCGCGTGGGCCAGAAGCGACCGGTACGTGTCGAGGGCCTGTCGCGCGTCCTGGAAATGGGCGAGATGGAGACCCGCCAGGCGGGCCATCGCTTCTTCCCGGTATCTGGTTTCCGGGTATTGCGCAATGATCTTCCGGTAGGTTCCGGCAGCCTGGTCGATGCTCCCGTTCTCCTGGAGCGCCCTGGCAAGACCGGTAGATGCTTCGGCGCGCATGGTGTCCGACGCGGCCTGCCGGATGAGTTCCCGATAGGTATCGATGGCGTCCTGCGTATGTCCTTCCCGCAGCGCCCATTCGGCGAACCGGGCCAGGTATGTGCCGCTGGATCCGTCCAACCGGTCGGCCTCGCGGTACTCGGCCAACGCCTCCAGGGGCTTGTCGTATCGGAGATAGTAGTTTCCGAGGAGGTCGTGGGCGTCCTTGCTGCCGCGGTGTTCCGATACCGCCTCCCGAAGCGCCCGTTCCACGAGTTCCTGGCTTCCCAGCACGGTGAGTTGATCGATCTGGTCACTGACTATGCCTTGCTGCCTGGGATTCAAGGTCAACCACCGTACATATTCCCGGACGGCGCCCGGTATGTCGAATGCACTGGTATAGAAACCGGCGAGAGCGAGGGCAAAGGCATCCGGCTTGCCCAGTCTCTGTCTACCCGCAAGGCAGGTTTGAATCGCCCTGTCGTACGCTTGCCTGCCGAAGTGTAGATAAGCGACCGTGTTTACGGCCGATTCGCTCTCCGGAAACAGATCCTGGAGGATTCGAATCTGTTCTTCCGCTTCGGCGTCCCGGCCGCTGCCGAAGAGGGCCTCGGCGAGCCTGCCGCGGAATCTGATGTTGTCGGGTGATCGTTGTATATGGGTTTCGAGCAAGGGTATCGCCTTGTCGAACGCTTCCAGCCGAAAGTACAGTCGAAGGACGCCGTTGAGGGCGGACCTGTTGTCCGGCGCTTCCTGCAGTATCCTCTCAAAGAGGGCGACCGCCCGGTCATCCTGCCTGAGACGCTCGAGCGTCCTGGCCTGCTCGACCC
>JAPOYX010000168.1:0-23426 GCA_026706345.1 Gemmatimonadota bacterium
GAAGTTCACCGTCCTTTCATCAGTAGCGACGGACAGCTTCATTGTCTTGCAGGGCTGGCGGTGGTGGATCGAGATCGTGGGCGCGGCCGTCGCGTGTTTGCATCACTTGCCGCGCGACGCGCCAGCGAGGCTGGCATCGAACGCACACGAGGTTGACGCCATCTACCGGGAATCATGCCGCGCCTCGTTCGCGGTAGATGCTGACGTATCCCGGGAGCGGAATGAAAGCGGTTGCCAGGTCGACCTGGCGGGGCCCGAGGCGTCTGCTGGACTGGCGAATCGTCCCCGGGGAACTTGCAGGCCCCATGACCCTTGGCAATCCCCGGCCCGGGATTAGGAGCCGCCTCCCTATGGGTGAACGGCGATGTTCGGCGTGCCCACCTGGCCCGGCCTCCACCGTTCCTGCCCCGCGCAGGACACGCATTTGTGCCGATACCGCCGGGCCATCTCCAACCCGCCCGGCATACACGCGATCAAGTCCCGTCGGAGATCCGGCGGTTTCCTCAAGCCCTTCCGGCTGCAGGGTCAGGCAATCGACCCTGGATGCAGGTGATGTCAGGTGGCTGCCGTACCGGTCATGGACGGCGCGGACACGAAGTTCCCGCCCGTCCTGAGCCGATCGTCCGCCACCGTGGCACCGGTCATGGCCGGCGCGGACACGAAGTTCCCGCCCGTTCTGCGTCGATCATCCGCTACCGCGGCACCACTCATGGACGGCGCCGACACGAAGTTGCCCCCCGCGCGAGCGTAGCCTGAGATCTTCTTCTGCAGGTTCGGACTGACTGCCCTGCCTGCCGCAGCCTTCTGGTCTTCCGCGGAAATCCCCAGTTTCTGTCGGAGCTTCCGCACCTTCAGGTCTTCCATGGGTCACCTCTCCATCCGTACGCTGAACGCCCAAAACGAGGCCTTGATTCATACTCTATCATCCTGATTTTGTCAATCCTTTGACACGGGCTCGGCACAGGCGGCGGCGCTACGTTGGAGTTCGGCGCCGCACGGGGCGGTGAAACGTTGAGGAGAAATGGCGCGGCTTCCGGAGCCGGCCGCGACGGCGCCCGAGTATCATATCCTTGCATCAAGGTCCGGAGGATACGGGCGAAGCCATGGACATCCAGGACCTGATTGTCGACGACCGGAAGCACGGGATCTTCAAGGTCCATCGATCGTGCATGACGTCCGATGACCTGTTCCGGCGGGAACGGGAACGGATCTTCCACCACTGCTGGATCTACCTGGGACACGAATCGGAAGTCGAGAAGCCCGGAGACTATCGCCGCCGCACAGTGGCTGGCCGGCCGCTGTTCTTTGTCCGCAGCAGCGACGGGCAGATCCGGGTGTTCCTGAATTCGTGCCCGCACCGGGGGGCGCAGATCTGCCGCAGCGACGCCGGGAATGCCGAGATTCTTCGGTGCTTCTATCACGCTTGGACGTTCAACACCCGCGGCGAGCTGATCGGCGTTCCCGGGCAGGACGCCTACGGCCCCGGCTTCGATCGAAGCGAACTCGGCCTGAAGCCGCCGCCCAGAGTGGACAGCTACCGGGGTTTCTACTTCGTGAGTTTCGACGCGCACGGCGAGGACCTCGTCAGCTACCTGGCGGGCGCCAGGGACTACCTCGACCTGGTCGTCGACCAGGCCGAGGACGGGATGCGGGTGGTGCCCGGCTCCAACAAGTACGCCATCAAGGCCAACTGGAAGCTGCTGGCCGAGAACAGCCTTGACGGCTACCACCTGGTTCCGACGCATCGTACCTACGTCGACTACCTGACCGGTCTCGGGACAGACGACAGCGGCGGCACACTGGCTGCCCGACCGCCCGGCCGAGGGCGGGCGCTGGGCAACGGCCACTGCGTGTCCGAGAACATCTCCAGAAACGGTCGCCCCATCGCTCGTTGGCACCCGATCTTCGGTGAGGAGGCCAGGGAGCGCATCGCGGACGTGCGTGCACGGCTGGTCCGGAAATTCGGGGAGGAGCGCGCCTACCGGATGGCCGACCTCTCCCGAAACCTGCTCGTCTATCCGAACCTGCTGATCATGGACTTCGTGGCGATCAGCATCAGGTACATCGAACCCTTGGCGCCGGACAACATGGCGGTCACGGCCTGGCACCTCGTGCCCCGGGAGGAAGCGGGTGCGGCGCTGGCCGCCCGCCTGGACAGCTACCTGACCTTCCTCGGACCGGGCGGCTTTGCCACGCCGGATGACGTCGAGGCGTTGGAATCCTGCCAGGCCGGTTTCCGGGCCACCGAAACCGAATGGTCCGACATCTCGAGGGGCATGCTGAAACCCTGCCCGGGCACGGCCGATGAACTGCAGATCCGGGGCTTCTGGCGGCAGTGGCACGCGAACATGCAGGGCCTGGATACGGCCAACGTGCAGGACGGAGAGCCGGCAGAATCGCAGGCCGCAGCGGCTTCGTCGGAAGCCGATGGCCGTGGGCGCCGCCGGACCGGTGAACGATGACGGCCCACGAGAGGTGCGCGTTGCCGGGAATGGTGGAGGAATTCCTGTTCAAGGAAGCAGCACTTCTGGACGACTGGAAGTTGGAGGAGTGGATCGGTTTGTTTACGGAGGACGCCCGGTACGTCGTTCCTTCCACGGATCTACCGGAGGGAGACCCCGGGCGCGACCTGGTGTTCATCGACGACGACATCGTTCGTTTGCGCGCTCGGGTGACGCGGTTGAACAGCCGTCATTCCCATCGCGAGCGCCCACGGTCCCGCACCCGCCGGTTTGTCTCCAACGTGCGTGTAGAAGAAACCGACGAGGGACACCTGTGGGTCCGCGCAAATGTCCTCGTCTACAGGTTTCGCAGTGGCGAGGGCGCACCTTACGTCGGCGCCATCGAGTACATCCTGAGAAGGGACGGCGGAGACTTCAGAATCGCGTACCGCCGCGTGGTGCTGGACCTGGAAGACCTCTCTTGGCACGGTGCGGTGAGCATCATCATTTGACGCTCAGGCTGTCCCGCGACGTTCGACATTGAACCGCGGGCGCTGGCGTGCCGATCCGGATCGACCCAATTGAGCTGATTTGCAGAGAAGGAAGCAAGCATTTGTACAACTCACCCCTTGCAGTCGTAGTCGCAGTCATAGTCGCAGCCGCTCTCCTCGCCGGATGCGGCAGCACTTCCATGCCGAGCGCTGCTTTTGACCTTCCCGCCGCCGATGACGAGATTGCCCGCACCGAAGCCGAAGCGCGGTTTTCCGGTGCACTGTTCCGGCACCGGGGAGGTGTCGTGGAATTTGTCCACCCCGGTTTCACGGTTGTGGACCGGCCGCAACTCCCGGGCTTCCAGGGGGTGGTCGCCCGGAGGGTGCGAAGCTCCGGCACCCTGACGCTGGTCGCGTACACCGATATTGAACCCGGCGATCAGATCCGGGACGAGGACTTCCTGGTGTTCGGCTACTGGTCCAACGAGACGGACACACCACCTGCAGAAGTGGAAGTCTTCGGATACGGAACCGCCCGTCATCATCAGGAAACCCTGTCGGACGCCACCGGGCTGACAGGGACGGTCCACTTCGAAGGCCGGGCGTCGGGGCTCTATACGCACGGGTCCTCTCACGGGAACTTTGTCGCAGATGCCTCTCTAGTTGCCGACCTCGGTTCTGCCCATGAGATTGGCTCGATCACCGGAACGGTCAACGGCTTCATCGATAAGAGTGGCAACAGTCTGGGTGAATGGTCTGTGGATTTTGGGCGAAGGAGCCTTGACTATTCCACCCGCTTCCGGGCTCTCGGTATCGACAATTCAGTTTACGTCGAGAACCAAGGGCCTTCGGCCGTCTTCGGAGAAACCAGTGGAGACGCCGGATGGAAGGCGGAACTGTACGGGAACGCCGGACCGGACGGTGGTCCGAGTGCTGTCGCTGGCACCTTCTGGGCGAGCTCCGACCATGGCCCGAGGCTGGCTGGCGGCTTCGCGACGCGGCGCACATTGACGCCAACTGAATGAACAGATTTCGATTCAGGCCGCGGTGGAGAGCGCCAAGCAAGGGTCCCGTATTCCGCCCGGTGGGCTCGACCGCCAGACCTGCCGGGTGCGCTCAAGGATTTCACTCGCGCGACCATGACCTCTCGCACCGTGTCTTCCCACGCCTAATCCCAAGGATTGACTGGGAGTACAAGAGAAGGCTGCAGGAGGCACAAGCGGCCGGTGAGCATCAGCCTCCAACTCACACCGTTCCCTAACTGACTCCAAAGGAATGCTCGGGAACAGGTGGTCGTGCCCAGGGGAGGAATCCAATCGTAGATCTTAGTTATTGTTTCGTATGATTAACTTGAGAAACTGCAAGTTCTTTCTCACGTTCTCCCCACGCGCGTTTGCCGGCTGCAAGGTGGAAAACGGCGATTTCCTTTCTTCGTCCGGGTCCAGACGACCGCGGGCGGACGATCATGACACCGGCGCCTGGCAATGAGGCCGCATCTCCCCGGCACCCATATTGGTAGCGCGGCTATTGAAAATGTGTCCGCAAAACCCATATATTTACGGACAAAGAAAAGCCCGGCCATGTCGACCACGGAAACCATCCGCATCCACATCCGCAGGCTGTCGAGAGGACGACCGTTCACGACCTCGCGCTTCGCCGCTCATGGCTCACGCGCTGCCGTCGACCGGGCGTTGTCGCGCATCGTCCAAGAGGGTGAGATCGAACGCCTGTCGCGCGGCGTCTTCGTCCGTCCCAGGACGAACCGCTTCGTGGGTGTCGTTCTTCCCGGCGTCACTGAGATCGTGCGGACAATAGCCAAGCACAATGGCGAAACCGTCCAAGTGCACGGCGCGGAAGCCGCTCGGCGTTTCGGTCTCAGCACCCAAGCGCCGATAACCCCGGTCTTCCATACCAGTGCGTCGAGCCGGTCGCTCCGCATTGGCAACACCACCGTCAGATTGATTCACACCTCGAACCGCCGTCGACTCCAGTTCGCGGGAGAGCCTGCGGGCCTTGCGATTGCCGCCCTCTGGTATCTCGGCAGCGAGAACACGACGCCGGAAACGGTTGCACAGATCGAATCCGCAATCGGTCCGGAAGAGTTCGGCAAGCTCCGTTCCGCCAACCTGCCGGCATGGATGACGAACATGCTCGGTTCCATGGTGGAGGACACCCGTGGCTGACGCCTTCCTGTCGCTTTCCTCGACCGAGCAGCGGGACATCCTGGAAACCGTTGCAGACCACGCTGGGCGCCCCGCCGTCATCCTGGAGAAGGACATCTGGATCTGCTGGGTGCTGCAGGTCCTCTTCTCCATTCCGGATCGTCATCCGATGGCATTCAAGGGCGGTACTTCGCTCTCCAAGGTCTTTGGGATCATCGACCGGTTCTCGGAAGATGTCGACATCACTCTCGACTACCGGGCGTTCGCCGACGACGTCGATCCCTTCGCGCCGGGAGTGAGCAAATCGCAGATACGGCGCCTCAGCGACCGGCTCAAGGCTCGCGTCAAGGACTACATCCGCGACGTCGTCGGCCCCGCTCTCGAAGCAGAGGCCGCGAAACTGCCGACGTCGGGCCGGCACGCCGTCCGCGTCGGCGAAGACGGCGAGCGCCTTTGGTTCGCCTTCCCGTCCGCCGTCGAGAATCCCATCGACTACCTGGCCACGGAGGTTCTGCTGGAGTTCGGCGGCCGCAACGTCATCGACCCCAACGAGCAGCATGACATCCTCCCCATACTGGCTGAATACACCGACGGCCTCGACTATCCGGCCGCCAACGTGACGGCGCTCTCGCCGGCCCGCACTTTCTGGGAGAAAGCCGTGCTCATCCATGTAGAGTGCCACCGGCGCCGACTCGCCATCGGCCCTGAGCGCCTTTCCCGCCACTGGTTCGACCTAGCCTGCCTCGCCAGGCACGACTTCGGCCGGGCGGCGCTCACCAACCGCAACCTTCTGGAGGACGTCGTCCGCCACCAGACGGTCTTCTTCACACGCAGCTATGCCCATTTCGACCGGTGCCTCAACGGCCGATTTCGGCTCATTCCCGACGCGGACCAGCTTGCCGTGCTCCGCTCCGACTACGACGATATGTGCCGCGCCGGCTTCGTCGGCGGCGATGCGCCAGTATTCGACAACCTCATGGACGAAATCCGCGACATCGAGCTTGCAGCGAATCGATCTCCCAGAGATCGAACTCATGTCTGAGCCAAGTTCCTGTCCCGTCTGCAACACCTCCTGCAAATCCTGTCCTGTTCGACCACATGCGCCGCCAACAGCGCCGTCGGATGCGCCGCGGTTCCGAACCAAGTCTCAAAGTCAAAGAAGGTAACCAGTCCCGGTTGGCTCCGCGTACACATCGTGATGCACGGGTTCGCCGGGTTGTGTCCCCACGCCGACAGCTTGCCCGTGGCTTTCTCCACGTTTTCCCCACACCAAGTCGGGGAAATCAGCAGAATTGGGCGGAACTGGAAAGACCATCAGACTTGGAAATCCCCTTGTTCGCAGGGTCTTTCCAGGACGTAGGCGGACCGGCTAGGACAAGATGGTGGTGCCCAGGGGAGGAAGCGGAAAGACATAATATATATCTGTTTCTTAAGCTATGTGATATCAGTCTTTAATTTCATCCCACGATTATTCCCACTCAATATGGGCGCTGAAGAACCTACGAAGGCCGCCGGGCGGGCGACACTACGGAGCTGTCCCTTCACTCTTGACGTGGACACGTCGCAATGAACCCAAGGAGAGAACTCGTGGAGCCGGCGGGTGGCAAGGCCGAGCTGGTCCGGCCCGACAGGACGGAGCGGATCACACTCGGGGTCAAGCGTTCGGTGCTCGACCATTTTCGGGCTCCGCGCCGGGTCTCCAGACGCGAATCAACCGCGTGCTCGAGAGCTACGTGAAAGCGCAGCGCAGACCGGAGGTATGACCGAGTCGATCGGAAGACCGAGCCACCTGGTCTCCGATTGCCGGCTGCCGGGTCCTGTCTCCGGGCTGCACGAACAGCTACGCAATGTAGTTGGCCGACGACCGCGTGCGGAACCACCGGAGCCAGCCGGGGCTGATGGTGGAGACGAAGGCCGGGCCCGTGTGGAACGACCGGGTCCGACTGAACGAGGGCTAGCTGCGCCAGCCCCTCGCGTGGCCTTGCCCGCGGCGGATTATCGTGTGTGCCCCTGATTACATGAGGAATGGCGCCTGGGCGGCGGGCGCTCAGCCGTTAGATGATTGACGGGGGGGGGACTCCCCTGCCCGTTGTCAAGCATCAGGTGCCCTCCGCGATTCTCGTGCTCTCATGCGGCGTTCGCGAGCTGTAGGCGCTCAACAGAGACGGGCGGTTTGCACTTCACGACCAGGTTATGGACGTCTCGATCGCTCTGGAGGTCTCGTACGACTTGCCGAGGTGGGGCGTCACGCAGGCATTGGAGGACAGAGTTTCAGGATTTCTGGCAACTGGCCAGGAGAGCCGGAGTCGAATCGGCAGGAACGCGAGAGCTTTCTACGACGCGCGTTCAGCGATTGTTTACGGTCGGTCCGTACAAGGGTCGCCGTTCGCGACCGGCGCCGCGTTCGTTTCGGGCTTCGACCTCGCCCGCTGGTCACTGTTCAAGAAGCTGCGTGAGGGGGCGCCAGAGGACAGGACAACGGCGACAGGCGAAGGGAACGAAGCCCGCGGGCCCGGTCGACAGGCGTCGGGGCGCAGCCGCAACACCCGAGACACGCCCGTCGGGATGTCCAAGGACCGAAGACGACCATCAGGAGGACACAGCGACGGGGTAAACTCAGCGCGAGGCATGAACGTGCGAGGTAACGGACCGCAGCCCCGGTACGATACTAAGCACCAGAATGGAGGGCATGCCAGCCCACGTGGGTTGCCATGATCCTCGGTCTCGGAAATCCTAGGCTAGCAACTCCGTGGTCAGCCGGTCGAGGCGATCCGATAACCTCTCCGGAGCCAACAGTTCGCCCGCACGCTTCCGCGTGCGCGGCAGCCGGTTGACCCGCCCCCGTTCCGAGAGGTCATGCGATGAGGCCTAACAACACGCGGTACGTGCGACCGATGGTGCACCAGTTCGCCACCTTCGGCTAGCCGGTCCATCGCGGAAAGGTTGCACCTGTATCGTGAATCCTCCCGACCGGGACTCCAGCCATCCATTCCAGGAAGAGCCCCCTACTTGGCAGTCCAAACTTCCAGTGCCATGTGCCGCTCATCAGAACGTCGTGCACCTGGGTCGGCCGAGCTGGCCAGCGTGGCGACAAGGTCACCAGGCGCCATGATTTCTGGCCTATGTTGATACGATCTAGGCGGCTATACCTGATGATCGGCATGTTCGGGATTCGCAACAGCGGTCTGAAAGCCGAACGTGTGCCCCGACACCGGTCCCAAGTCCCGTGACCGTATACCCAGGCTCTGCTCAGCACCGGCCACGCCTACTGGGCTTTCCCGTCGTTCGCTCTAGCGCTCTTGCGCTAAATCACTGTCGAATGCAGCGTGTCTAACCGGGATTCCTCCGCCCCGCCTGCGTTCGATGAGGAAGCAGGAGGAACAATGCGCTCATATATTGAGCGGCTTAGGGTGTTGCTGGCCAAGAAAATCGGCCATGTCGGTTTGGAAAGTGGTCTCGGGGGACTCAAGGGCAGCCTAAAGGCGGCAGCGTCTCTGGGTTTTGCGCAGCTGCGCCCAAGAATGATCGACGTTCCCACGGAGGATCCATTCCAGAATGACCGACTGGAGCGACGGGAATTCGGAGCTGCAGTATGCCGTCTTCTCTCCTATGGGAGCAATAGCGGAGTGGTCATCTTGGACGGTGCATGGGGAACCGGGAAGTCGACATTCTTGAAGATGTTGGCCAAGCAGGCGCGCCGCAGTGACGAAATTCGGGAAGCGATGATCGCCGTCGAAATCAATGCGTGGGAGAACGACGCGTTTGGCGAGCCAATCGAACATATTGCTGGGAACTTGCAACAGGGGCTAGCGGCGCAGACGGCTGGCCATCTCCCGCGCAACCGCTTCAGGCGCATGTGGCTCCGCATCAAAGGCATACCAATAGAGATCGCTCGATATCCTGGAATTTCGAATTTGGGTGAAACGATCCTTCGGTATTCTTGGGTCAAGAACGTAGAGCCTGCGATTGCCGCACTGAACATGCTGGCATTACTTGGGAAAATGGCGAATTGCACGGGCGGACACGAGAACAATCTCCAGAACCTAAGGTGGAAGCTCGCCCATGAAGCAGAACGTCTTTACCGCTATCGGAAGCCGGGAGTTCCGTCCAGGATCGTAGTAATAGTTGACGAGTTGGACCGGTGTCGGCCTGACTATGCTGTAAGGTTCCTTGAGACGATCAAACACGTCTTTGAGATCGACCATATAGCGTACTTGATCGCGATAAATCGCGAACAGTTGATATACAGTATGAAGGGCGTTTATGGAGAGTCTTTCGACGCGGAAGGATACTTGGAACGATTTGGTGATGTGTGGCTGCGGTTTCCCGACGCTTCACGAGAAAATTTTGTTCGAGGAGTCGTCGATTACATGAGTCTTGAAGCAGTACTCCCGGGTGACATTCATGAAGACGTCGCACTGGAGGGAGTTACCGTTACAGACATGCTGGTCGTCGTCCTTGGACGAGCGAAACATCTCAATCTTCGGGAGATCGAGAAGATCGTAAGCGAGATACGGGCTATGCTGTGCGTAGCACGCGAAGGCATTGAGAGATACACGATGGCAGTAATTGTGGCCGCGCTTGCGCGGCACGTAACTCCGAATGCCTATGCGGCGCTCTTGAGACCAAGCGACAATCCCGACGCGGCAGGGCAAGCATTCGTTGCAGCCATAAGCGGCACAGTAAGATCTCCTGCTCCTGTAGCAGGCGAAATCGACCCGGCGTTGACATTGGCGCGGGACCTCCTTCGTTGCATCTATGAGGATGGCCACGGACAGGCAACTGCAGTCGGCAGGGCGAAGATGGAGAATGAACTCCTGGCGCGACTCGACGGTCGCCGCCATCTGGTCGACTATCGAGTTGTCCGAAACGCGATTGAGCTTTACGGATCTGGCGTCTACAAAGACAAGGACCGTCGCACCAAACAACTCTGACACTTGGCGCCCTACGAGGCCCTCGCGTACTTGGCATCGCGGAGATAGACGTCCCGCAATCTGGCCGCTCCGCGCTCAACGCTTCAACGATGTGGTAAGCGTGTTCAAGCGCCGCCTGCGACGGATTGCCGGGCGGGACCCACTCGTTAAGGTCCACATAATTGAACTGCCTGCCGTTCAAACGTATTGCACCACGCTTCTGACCCTCCTTCGGTTTACCTGACAAAGGAATCACGAGATGAAAACCAATGCGAGGATCTGTTCGGTAACCTGCTATGGCTCCGGCCCATGAGCAGGGCGTTTGGAACGCAGAACGTCTCCAAATCCCACGGTTTTGCCGAGAGAATTCGTAAGCTAGACTGCCCCTTAAGCCTCTAAATTCATGATGATTGCCAAGGGTTCGCCGACGGTCGGCACGGTTTATCGGTAACGTTGGAGAGAAGCAGGTAGTAGGTCATGGCGTGGTATGAGAATCCAACGATCGCCGCCGTGGTAGGAGGGCTCGCTGGTGCCCTCCTGAGCGCACTGGCGGCCATTTACGTATGGCGTCAGACGCACAGAATTCGACGCGTGGACTGCGTGGTCACGGATGTTGCGTCGCTCCTTACATTCTCAGACCGCATTCGTGATGAGCTTCGGGTCACCTTTGCTGGATCCCCTGCCGACGCCGTGTACTTGGTGTCTTTGGATGTCGTCAACACAGGTACTGAAGCGGTTCGTACTCAGCCCATCAATATCCGACTAGCCGAGGGCTCGAGAATCGTTGACTACTCCTACAAGACAGAACCTCCCGTCGGGTTCGGCGACATTGGTGAGGTCAAGAGAGATGGAAACGCATTGGACCTAGTAGTCGCGCTTCTAAACCCAGGGGACAGGGTGTCGATCGAGCTTGTATCGCTCGATAATCCCGACGACACACTTGATGTCTACCTTAAGAACGCGAATGTTCAAACGCGAATGTACTCACGAGCATCAGCAGAAAGCACGGTGTTCGACCTCATGAACGACACTCATGTGATGTGGCTCGCGGTGCTCGGTGCTATGCCTGTGTTTGGCGGGATCGCTAGGTCACTAATCGACGTGGCTGTTGCGAAGCGAATCGGAAAACTAAGTGACAAACGTGGATTGCCCTCTAACAGCAAGCCCCAGCGGAACGCCGAGGACACCGGCCACTGAGTTTGGGTGTTAGTGTACGAGACGAACCGTGCAAGACATCGCAGACCTGATCCGCGGTTATTTCGGCAAGTACTTCGGACATCGCAGCAGCTACTACCTGTCGGAGCCCTTCGAAGAATGCGGTACGGAACAGTACGTGAAAGACGACACCGCGCGGAAATTGTGAGTGGTCAGAGTGCTGCAAGCAATCCTGGTCCAACCGACTGACGAAACCACCTTACCGAGCGACGGCTTCCACACGGTCATGCAAGTCCCCATGGATATGTGCTATTGCACAAAGAACTCCCCTTAGCGAAGAGGTGCCCTGACTTTACTCAATGCGACACTAAGCCTTGAGGGGATTGAGGCGTTCTATACCGACGATGCTCGATGTCCTCGGCGGGCGCGGTGTCGAAGTACAGCGCCAGCGCATCGGCGAGATGATCGCGCGCCTCCGTGACGCGTTCACCCCGGCTCGCGACATCCACCTCACGGCACAGCGCCACATAGCCATCGCCCTCGCGATCGACGATGGCCGTCAAGCGTCTGTTCATCCCCTGTCTCCCGTGCGGGGGCCTGCTGGAGTCCGCATCTTGCAAGAACTAATCGAAGAACGCGATACGCTGGACACGTGATCGCCACGCATCAAGGGCGCGCCCGGCGCACGTGCCGACTTCTCACGGCAAGGGCTCGTGCAAAGGCCAGAACCACGGACTGACAGCTGAGCCGAATGCCTGCGGGCTAGCTTATGGGCTGGGTGAAACCGAGATCAATTTCAATACTGTCACCGACACGGGAAGCAGCAACCCTCAGGCTGTCGCGGGCAAGGTGCGCATACCTTGCGGTCGTTTGTACCTGCGAATGGCCCAACAGTTTGCCGGCCATCGGAAGCCCTTCTCCCAGTGCCAGCGCCCGGGACGCAAAGGAGTGACGAGGGTCATGGACGCGGACGTCGTGAAGTCCCGTACGGGCGCGGATTCGCCGCCACGGGTACTCCAGATCGGAAAGATGCGCTCCCCTCTTGCGTCCGACGATCACCCACGGATTGTCGCCCTCGCGAGGAAGGGATGCGAGCAGGCGAGCCGCTGACGGGGACAACGGGGCCCTCCGCCCCCCCGCCTACGGATCAGGAGGCTGAGGGTTCGAATCCTTCCGGGCGCGCCACCACAAGTGACTGTTTCACAAAAGATACTGTGGAAGATCAGTGCAGCGGAAAAACCATAGAAGTTGTCGCTTGAGAATCTATTGGGAATCACTTGGACAGCAAACCGGGTCGCCAAGTGGCGACGACTTCGGGTCGGCGGACGCCTCCATGCCGCTCGATGACCGGCTGACAGATGCCTTGCGCGAGCTCAGCCAGATCTGCCGTGACTCCACTGAGCTTGGAAGATGCGTCAATTTGTCCCCCCGCTCTCCCGGTGCCCCGCTGAAGGCTTGAGCTGCACCAGCGTTCCCGTCGCCCGCCCTCCGCGTGACGGACCGGTATCCCGTATCGATCAAACTTCCCGACCGCTTGCGGGCCGGCTGTCCGTTGCACGCGGCGATCAGGTGATCTGTAGGTGCAGCATCACGGATGTTAGTCCCTCGGAGCGAGACACGTTTCGTAGAAGTCCCGGTCCATCCGGTACCAGCATGTCCGGTCGATGCTGCAGGATGACGTGACATTCGCGCGGTTGGGAAACGCTGAAACCACCTTCAGTCAGCGGCCGGAACTCCGGAAAATGTCCCTGACGTCTCGCGCCAACCCGGCCCGCTCCTGAGCCGGACTGAACATAACCGCGACATCGAGATCAACATTCCTCGCCATGCGCACAAGTGCACGACCCTGCCGAGGTCGACTCCCCTCTCGCGTTCGACAGGAATGCCATGAACGACGCCTTCGATGTCAAGCTCGGCGGGCTTCATTCGGGCAGAGACAACCCGTCAGGGCCTTTCGGCTAGTCCGTCGGAGATCAATTGCCAGTGGCAAGCGACTCCCGGATTCGCGAGCGAAGGAGCCATGCGCTTCCTTCATTGAGTGGCAATTCCGTACAACCGCTGAAATCTTGGATCCCGGCTCATCTCGGCATTTGCGCCGACCAGCGCATCGAGTATCTCCTGAAGGGTGTGCTTCTCGTAGCCTTGCAAGACGTCCTCGTCCACCACCTGGTCAAGCACCCGAAGCATCCAATTCGGATGCTGCGCGGCATGTCCGTTCTCGCCGAGCCGATAAAGCCCCCGGCCTTCGAACGGCCGCAAGTATTCCAGCGACCACTCGGCCGCCTCCGGAAACGCGTCGCCGCACTCCACCAACAGATCCAGAATTGCCTTAGACGTTGCCGACGTATTCCGAACTGCTGCGCGGGGCCAGTAGATGCGAAGCCACGGTCGCACCTTCTCGTGCCAAATTTGCGCGCGTTCCGCGGACTCGCCGGCAAGGTACCGCTTCAGACTTACAAGCACCGTCTTGAGGCCATCTTCCGGCATCGGTTCCACCACACTGTGGATTTCTTCTTCGGTCAGTTCTTCGGGTGCTTCTAGACACACTGTCACAAACAGGCTCCTCAGGTTGCCGACTTTTCGGCCTCCGGGCCGCCCGTTTCGCAAGAACTTGAGAAACGCTCCCTTGAACGCTCTCAGCAGGTCTGGACCGACACTTGGCGACCACCCGTAAGCGGACCAGAGTTTGCCCGCCTCCAGCGACCGCCCAGGAGGGAGCCGCGCAATCATGTGCTCCTTGGTCCAGTCTGGGTCGATAGAAAACAAGAAGTGCAACCGCATCGCCAACATCACGCGGCCGAGTTCGCCGCCCGGATCCCTGCCGATTGCATCGAAGTACGGCCGCACTTGCCCGGGAATCCCCCCGCCGGTTGGCAGTTCGTACTTCCTCAGTCGGGTCAATGCAGCTTCCGCCAGCCTACCGGCAGCATGATTCAAGGCATCCGTCACCGGTTCTTCGAGGTCCACGGCCTCTGGCTCGATCTCGGGCTTGCCAATCCAAGCCCTCATCCATAGCGCCCCGAATTCTTCCTCCCGTTCGGTTCCGCAATCTTCGGCCAGCCGGTACACGAACTCTCCGGCCGCCGACCCAACCGCGCCGAACAGTCGGTCGGGGGCCTCGACAAGAATCCGAGCCACAAGGCCCCGCAATCTCGACGGCAGTTTGCGCGCATCCTGCGGCCCGGCCACATGCCATAGAAAACCCTGCCACGAGATTGGGGGCCATTTGCCCTTTCTCGCGAGGCGCCGTAGCGCAGAGGTCACCTTTACCGGTCGCAGAACGACCAGCCCCCGCAATCCGTCCTGGCCGACCTTCTCTTCCTTTAGGGCGGCAACCACATCCGCCACCGATCCCTCCACAAGTTCCCTCGGGGCGAACTCGTCATCGCCGACCCACCGTCCTTCGCCATGCCACGAAAGGAACTCGTCCCGCTCCTCCTCGCCGCCCTCCGCTGCCCGTGCCGCTTCATCCGCGAGCGCCGTCGACTTCTTGTCCAGCCTCGCACCGGACATACTCAGCTTGTGCAGGCGCAAGGCCTGCTGGTATCGAAGCTGCTCCCGACTGCCAAACGGCCCCAAGCCCTTGTTTGATTTTGGGCCGTCATGAATGGCGCGGACGATGTCCGTCCGCAGACTCCTGGGCAACCGCTTCCCGGCCAACCGGAGGAAACGCGTCACTTCCCGGTGCAGCTCCATCTCCCATAGACCCGGCTTCCGGCCCTTCAGAAGCAGGTCCCGAGCAAGTTGAATGTCCGATTTCGGATTCTCGGTCAGTGCGTGAAGCGTGAGCCGCCTGAACAGCGGGTGCCGGGACTCGATCCACCGGACAAGCAGGGTAGCCGCGCGTTTCGGCTCCCTGAGAGACAGCTCGACGTAACTGTCGCGCGCAAGGTCGATCAGGTGGGTCCAGCTGTCGTGATCGCGATTCTGTTCGTGCACCGCAATCGATGGCCGATACAGGATTGAATTCGGATAGACCCTGTCGTCTTCCTCACCGAGCTCGACCGCCCGCTCCAGATACCCGGTCAAGGTCTCCGCGTGACGCGACGACACGTCAGCGTCTTGCAAGATCTCCCTGACTTTGCGCCTGCCATCGTCGTCGCCCGACACCAGCTTGAGGTGGCCACACGTCTCGATGGACGATAACGGACGCGAGTTCTCTTCAAGATGCTGCCGGAACGCTAAACCCGAAGAGGGGCCCGAACGAACGATGAGACGCGGGGCAATACTTTCGACGGCCTCCTCCTCGATCCGTCGGCGTTCGCCGTCCGTGGCCGCCGCCCTATGGCGACGGGACATCCACAGCCCCGTCCAGGGGTTTACCGGCCTGATGTCGAGAAGCGCCGTCCAGAGGAGCCGAAGCCTCGCAGGGATCTCCGAATCTTCGGCCGCGAGCCCTCTTTCGACCTGCTGCCGAAGGTGGGGATGAAGTTGCCCGCCGTTTCTCAGCACCCAGCCCAACAGCTGGGGCACATGAAGCTGACGGGCCAGCCAGACCGAAAGCCAAGCCCGCGTCGAGTCCAGGTTACCGGGGCTCCATAGCCGCCAACCGTTGTCAACCAAATGCACCGCTGCGTCGCTGCGATCCGACCCCTTCGCCTCGATGTCATCCGCGCCACAACGCAGAAGCCCCTTTTCGGAGAACATGTCTAGCCACATTCCGAACTTCTCATATTCCCCTTCGTCGACAATGGGCGGCTCGTCAGCAAGCGCCTTCGCCGCCACCGGGTCCTGCAGCGCCCAGACAACCCTTTCCACGGCCGGATCTTCCGGCCCCGCGGGCATCCTGGCCATCTCCCTGATCGCGATCCGCGAACGAACGTGAAACGGGTCGTTTCGAAGCCGCGCCCATTCGATCAGCGTCTCCGTCAGGAGATGGTGACCGTCCCGCTGGTCATACAGAATGGGCTCCACGTTCTTCGCGCGCCAACCATCACTCGCCTTCATTTTGCTCGCGTCCGAGCCGTCCCAGTTCGCGAATGCGTATGCCGACGCGAAGCGCGCGCCCATTGCCCGTTCAGCAGCCAGGGCATCCACCAAGTAGCTCATGACGGGATCGCTCACGCTGTACCCCACAAAGACGACGGTGAACTCGCGAAACAGCTCGGTCACGAACCTCGCCGCCCACCTCTCCGTCAGGTAGGCTCGACCGAAATCGGCCGCCGTGAGCACCAGGTTCACGCCGTCCTCATTCGGCCCGATACGGCCATGCAGATGAACGAGGCTCGACCAGCTGTGGGGCTTTGGCAGCGGAAGCCTAGGCGCAGAGTCCACCAACTCTCTCTCGAGACCTGCTTCAACGAAGCGGTCGTCGAAATTGGTCGTGATAAGTCGAACGCCCTGTTCGTTCCGCGACAGATCGATCAATGCCTCGTGCACGCTCAATTCAGCACTCGGCGGCGCCGATAGCCGCTCGATGACGGTACCGCGCAGCGCGTAGGTTCCCAACCGCTCGTCCCGCTCCAGAAGCCCAAGCGCCTTGTCCAGAGCTTCATTCTCCAGCGCACCGTTTTCGAGTGCGTCAGGTTCCATGTGGTTCGCGGCGTACACATGCTTCACCAGACCTGCGAAACTCGGCAGGTCGGAGCCGGGTCCCATCGAGACCCCCGCTCCGCAGAAGAAAACAACCTTGCCGCTGTCCAGCTCGTTCAAGAGCCGCACCGGAATTGTCGGACCGCCGGCGACCAGTTCGGGCATGACAAGTTAGCTCTTCGGGCCGGCACTGCCGCGCCGGTCGCCTGTGATCACCAATTCTTCCCAATCGTCCGGCGGGCCGTCCCCCAGTAGCTTGAACAGAGTCCTCGCCGCAATGTCGAAACCTGTGTCGAACGCCGCGCGGTACCTCTCGGCCGGTGCCCTTTGCTTCCGGTTGTGAACGATCTCGGACCGGACGCCATAGAAGTCCGCCACGGATGTCATGACCCGCAGTCTGCTCTCGGCATCCGTACCCAGGAGCCAGGACGCCCTCGTTCGCATCTTGTGGGATATTTCCCCGCCGCCCAGCTCGTACATCTGCTCCAGCGCGATCGCCACATCCAGGATCCGGTCCTGAGCCGCAAATCGACCGTCCCTGGCAAGCGCCTCGGCAAGCCGTGCGACGACCGGTGCCAGCTTTCCGTACTGACCGACCCCCCTGCTCTCGAGGGCCTTCTTCGCCTCGTCGAGTGCCTGCGCCTCCAGCCGTGGCGGCGACGCAAAGGGATCGAACTGATGGACGGGGCGGCCGCGTTGCAGGCTTCCATGATTGTGCGCCTGTCCGAGCAAGAGGCAGGCGGACCGGCTTACACACTCCCGGACCCCGGCAAGGCACACGATCGGCACCCTGTGTGACACGGCCAGCAGTTCCAGGAACTCCAGGACATCCCGCTCAAACGGCTCGGGGGGGTCGTGATCCGGCTCTCTGGGATCGTCCCGGTGCCTGAATTGCGGTTGCCAGCGGAAGGGCCTCGCCACCGCCCCAACCAGCCGCCAGTCCCTGTACCTGGCCGTATCCGGCGCCATGTCCACCAGGACTCTCTCGTCAACGAAAGCCCGCGCCAGCTCGAAGGGAAGCATGGTGAACCCGCCCCCGATATCGATTTCTTCCTCCACGTCCAGACCGTGGAACAACACCGTGTCATATCCGGTGTCCAAGCCGCCCGGAACGCCGGATGCCTCTCCACTCCACGCTGCCTCGAGGAAGGCGTGCAACTCACCCGCAGCGCTTCGAAGCCCATCCCTCGGCAATTCGTCCGCACGCGCCATCAACCCACCGATCAAGTCCGTCAGCGACGTGCGGCTGCCCCGGCCCAGGATCTGCACCCAGAATTCGTCATTGCCGATGATCAGCCCCAGCACTCTCGCCAGTGTGGGATGGGAGCGAAGTATGCTCCGAACGGGGTCCATCGCCGCACGCAGCGGCGCGAAGTACTTCTCTCCGCCCAAGGTGCTGCTGTGGCGCGCGAGAAAGTAGACGTGACACAGATCGTCCAGCGGGAAAGGTGTCTCGTCCTTCCCATTGACCACAACACGGTCGCGTGGATTGTGCCGCCAATAGTCTTCCAGGAAGGATTGCTGCGCTTCGGCCAGTCCGGGGAGCGCCTGCGCCAGACGATCGATCCAGTCCTCAGCGACGAACCTTCCTTCGCTCATGCCATTTTCCCGATCAGCCGAGTCATCCCCTACCGGCCAGCCTCAGCTCCCGGACTCGACCGCGCGTAGTATTTTGGTCGCGTCCGTCACTCGCCCGTCGTCCCATACGTCGTCGGTCAGCATGAACTTGTAGCTGTTCGTGTGCTGGACAAAACTGCACCGTTCCCGAACGACCGCGCGGGGAATCAACGCCGCTCGTAACACGCTGTAATCCTTGTCCTATAGAGCCGCCGCCAAGGTATCGAAGCCGTCGAGGCCCCGTATCGCCGACAGTTGTCGGGACTTGTTGCGGGGATGGAGGCGCCGTCCTTTGATCTGATAGCGCCGGCCACCACGATCCCTCGCCGAGAACCCTTTTTCCGAATTCGGCGCAACCTGCAAATCGTAGGCGCGGCAAAACAGGAACTCGGAGACGTTCCCCGTTGGATTGTTCTCGTTCCGGGCAACGCCGCGACGCCGGAGCTCTTCCATGATCCCTGAATGCAATCCCAAGAGCCGCCGCAGGCTCAACGTCGACAGGTCGTTCATGGAATCGCGCAGCCTTCACCCTATTCAACGGTTTGCCTCCGTCACAATGCGCAGGCAGCTTCTTACCATGTCGCAGGTTTCCGCATCCCTGTCCCGGGAATCGGGTTCGGTAGTTGCGCTTGGCACAGACCGCCGGTCCGGATCCGGCGGCCGAAGTCCGCATGCGCCAGGAGCTGGCGCGATCCCCCCTGTTCCCGGGCGACGGCGACTGGCTCCGCATAAGCGGCCGTGACATCCCCTTCCCGATATCAACGCGTCACAATCAGATAAGTCGGCACGGCACGCGATCGGCCACGGGTTCCGACACAGCAATAGTTTGGAGGGTGCGCTGATCAGTGCGATAGGGCAGTATTGCGCGCGGAGCAGTGGTAAGCGGATTACAGTACATTAGGCTAGCACAGCTTGCTCAGCCGTAACCCCCGTTTGTGCTCGCTAGTGCCTCTGGACCTGCGAGCGGATCCTGCGGTCCGCCGGTCGAAATTTCCCGCACTTGAGGTTGTCATACATCGGGAGCAAGGCCACAGCCTCCGTGGCAATGAGTTCGAACTCGACCAATCAAACGAGGCCTGTCAGATGAGTACAGAACGACATCGAACCATCCCTGCGTTAAAGGTCAATCAGTGGTTGCCAGGTTGGGAGAACATCGATTTCAATCCTGCCGAACGTCGTTCCAAACCGGAAAAACACTTCTATTTGTGTTCGATTCCCGCCCGGGAACTCAGAAGTCTTTCGGGAATTGCGAGGCGGGTGGCTAGGGATGCTGCGCCCAGGACTGAAGATCTCGGAATTCAGCGACAGCACGATCCCGAACGATCGGAGGAAATCAGCCGATTCGTCGAGTATGGGTTTCCTTGGTCGACATTGAGCAAGACAAAACGCGCTACTAAGGACTTTAACGATTTGCGAAAGCCCGGCTGGCTTCCAACAGCAGTAGTGCTCAATATTTTGACTGAGGATGACGAACGCTACGGAAACAACGTCGCCACATCAGATCTAGTTTCCGTGGTCGACAATCAGGGAACAACTCAACTTCGACTTCCATATGCTACCTGGAGTCCAAGCTGGACACCGAGCCAGTTACCACCTTTCGAAATCATAGATGGCCAGCATCGTTTGTGGGCTTTTGACCGTGCCACTAAGCTGGGCAATTTTGAACTTCCAGTTGTAGCGTTTGTCGGACTTGACATCAGTTGGCAGGCTTATTTGTTTTGGACGATTAACATTAAACCGAAACGAATTAACCCCAGTTTGGCCTTTGATCTCTATCCGCTTCTCAGAAGTGAAGATTGGCTTGAACGAGAAGAGCGTCATATTGTTTATCGGGAAACGCGCGCCCAAGAGTTAACCGAGGTATTGTGGTCATTCCCAAGTAGCCCTTGGTACGACAGAATCAATATGCTAGGGGAACGCTCAAACAAATGGGTGACTCAAAGTGCTTGGATTAAATCGTTGTCGGCAACGTTTGTTCGTTCTTGGCAAAGGCAGCGCGCGAACTTGACCGGTGGGCTGTTTGGTGGCCGATCCCAACAAGAGAATGAGGTTCTTGGTTGGAGCCGTGCGCAACAAGCGGCATTTCTGATATTCGCTTGGAGCCAGTTTTGGCAAGAGGTCTCTACCAGTCAGCACAAGTGGGCAGTAGACTTACGGAGACTCCCACAAGCAGCGGGAACAAAAAAAACCCCTGGTCCTAAAACTCAAGACGATCCCGCCTTCTACGGCCCTCATTCACTAATTGCCAGTGACCAAGGCGTCAGAGGATTCTTGCACGTATTGAACGACATTTGTTGGCGGCGTGTAAAAGAACTGGGTCTGTACAGTTGGAGACCGGATGATCGATCGGGCTTGAATCTAGATGATGCCGTGAAGAGCTCGCTTGAAGAATTGAAGAAGCAAGAATTCTCTGATTTTGTCACCCAGCTTTGCGCGCTACTCGTATCATTCGATTGGCGGTCTAGCTCAACTCCTAGCCTGACCGAAGAGCTTCGAAGGGCTAAGCTGGTATTCCGCGGTAACGGCGGATACAAGGAGATCAGAACCCAGTTGCTGGAACACCTCGCCAATGCTGAGAGCGACATAGCGGATACGGCGAAACGGTTGCTGGGCAGAACATGAGCACAGAATTGAAGCAGCAAGATAAGACTGCGATCGTTAATCTGAAGCAATCTGGAGTAGAAACGACGACAGCTGGGCTAAAGCGTTTTCTTCACAAATCATCGTGGATTGGAAAAACTAACCACTACTCGAATGATGTAGTTTCTCGACTAAAAAAAAGCCCTGCCGGCGACAAAAACCCACAGACGTAACTTGGCTCAATACATAGCTGCCAGCATTACGCTTCATGCAAATGACGGCTGGAGCTATCTCGGTCGAGCCATAGGCTGCCTGTTGACTGGTGACACACACCGTGCGCTTCACCTCGCCTACTATGCCGAATTACGGGCCGCAATGTCTCTACTGGCTGGCTTCGGCATTGGCATATTTGATCATCAGCACTTCATCGTGGCGCAAGCCAATTCTACGGCCAAATTACATACAAGACTGGGGACCCATCGCATGGTTTGGCTGGCCTTGGAGGAATGGGCCAAATTGCCAAGTTCTGGCAAAATCTTCGCCGAATTGGTACGCCCAGAAGGGTACGATCTTGACGAATGGTTTCAATTGCACGGCGGCGCGAGCAAATTGGCTCCTCAAGCGAGAGCCTGGTTCCTGCAGTGGGGAATGGACCTCAGGCTGGCAAGTAAGGATCGATACGCTCGCAATGAATCTAGCTACCGCCCCGATGGCGTTCCAATTACTTGGCAAGCTGACCCCACTCTTTGTTTGAACTTTGTTCGTGACATGTGGACACTGCTTGAACCGAGTTCAACATCAAGTTTCGAGCAAATTGACCGCCATATCTTCCGCCTCTCCATTGAACGTTATTTTCGTGGGCTTACCGGAAAACCAAATGCCACCGGTGATCCTGCCTTTGTGGCATTGGTTGGCAAGACCGTATCCAGGCTTGGTCTCCCACACTCTGCAGAAAAGCGCATCAAGGACTTCTTGTGCAGAAAAGTCTCGGCTGCCGATCCATTGGTATTTCGATACTCTTCCCATCTGCCTGGTACACCCGAAACTGACGCATTGGCTGTAGTTTCGCGGGCTGTTCTATTGCTCCGACTCGCCACCGGCTCGGCGCACCGATTGCTTCAAAGAACCAGCATAAATGCTAAAGATTTGGCGTTTTGGTGGCAGAGTCTCGGAGAGAACCGTGGAATCTGGCCGCCGGGAACTCCCCCGGCTGAGCCTTACGACTTGTGGGCAGACGTCAAGGAGAGCCTTGATGCCGTGGCTCAGATCGAAGAAAAGTCCCGCCCACCACTCGATTCGTTCAGTTCAATTGCGACCGGACTGGCACCCCAGCTTACTGTACTAGCTAGCCACGAACGTGTCGGAATTTGGGGTCTATGCCCCTCATGATACGTCATCATGCTATTGCGAAACCTAGTGAAGACAACCGGACTGTCCCGTTTCTGAAGTGGGCCGGCGGCAAGCGTTGGTTTACCCTCCGTTACCGCAATATGGTTCCGGATAACTATGAGCGATATCTTGAGCCTTGTCTAGGCAGTGGAGCCATGTATTTCGCGCTAAGGCCCAAGAACGCTATCCTTTCGGATGTAAACCACGACCTGATCAACTGCTTTCAGGCGATACGTGATACTCCACACGCTGTCGCCGAACAGCTACAAGAGCACCATGTCCGCCACTCTAAGAACTATTACTATCAGGTACGCGCTTCTAAGCCAAATGACTCAGTCGAACGAGCAGCGTGGCTAATTTACTTGAACCGGACCTGCTGGAACGGGCTCTATCGAGTGAACAAAAGAAACGAGTTTAATGTTCCTATTGGCTCAAAGACTAACGTCGTGCTGCCAACCGACGATTTTGTAGGGATTAGCAAACTATTGTCACGCGCCAACATCTGCTGCCAGGATTTTGAAGTTTCGCTTGATTCCGCGGGCCCGGGAGACTTTGTGTTCGTAGATCCTCCATATTCAGTCAAACACAACTTGGATGGGTTCACAAAGTACAATGACAGTATTTTCTCTTGGCCTGATCAGATTCGATTGCGAGACGCTGTTGCAAGGGCTTCCGATCGCGGCGCGCAAATTCTTGTTACTAACGCAAATCATATTTCAGTGAGCGAAATCTATCGGGAAGTAGGAAAGCTAGATGTCGTAAAGCGCGCTAGCTTACTTGCTGCCGACACCGCCCACCGTATGCAAACAGAGGAGTTGGTCATCCGTACCTGGCTCGAAGCTGGCAGTTAGAGCGCATTCCGCCTACGTGGGAATAGCCGACGTGGAGGAACTGATTTGCCCACGTGTCGGGTTCCGTGGTCTGGAGCAGTGCGCCAATAGCCGCGTGCTCGGTCATGCCGACACCGCCGCAACCGAGCGCTACGCCCACTTCGCCGATGACCATGTCCGCAGAGCCGCCGGGCGCATCTCCGGGATCGTCCACGACGCCCTAACCGGGCGCCCGCAAGGAGGGCAGTCATGAGCGGTCGCAGCCGCCACGCCCGGCTCGCCGCGTACGCCATCGCCGCGGCAAAAACCACGGGCG
>JAPOYX010000168.1:23436-27532 GCA_026706345.1 Gemmatimonadota bacterium
GCGAAGGAGTACACGCTCGGGGATGGAGCGTTCGCGCACTTTGGTATGCGGGTGCTTCCCTTGGGAGTCAGGTTGTTCGTCGTCCAGACTCGCGCCCAGGGCAGAATGCCCAACATTACGCTGGACCACGTCCCGGAGGCGCGCTGCAGCGAACCTGGCGGGAGGCGGCGGCCGTTCTCGCCCGCCTATGGAGAGAGGAGGAGCCCGTTCCTTCACCACGGAAGACTCGGTCGCCGCGCTTCTGTGAGTTCGCCGAGCGCTACCGCGAGCGTCGCCTGCCTCACCTCCGTTGGCCAGCTGCTTGGTCACTGACGGCGCGAGTGCACCGCCATCTACGCTCACCTCGACGATACCGCGTTGCAGGCCGCAGCCGCCCAGGCCGCGGCCGTCGTCGCCCGCGCCATGAACTATCGGGCCGAACCTTCGCCGCTGCCGGATCACGCGGGCGATCAGGCGGACACGTATGTCAGTCGGTCGGCCGATCCTTGACCCACGCCAAGCGAAGGCGGATCCCTTCGCACTCCCGCTCCGCCGAGACCTGATTCACGGCCGGAACGGGCATCCCCATGACTTCGGCGAACGCCTGGAAGTCGCCGAACGAGGTGTCGGCCACGCTGAAGGAATGCACAAGCATGATCGTCCGCGGGGTCCGATACCGCTGGGCTTCGTAGATGGCCGAGGCTGTGCGGTGGAGCAACTGGTAACGGATGTCCTCGACATCGACTACCCGAAGACCGAGAGACCCGCACAGGGCAGCCAGGCGACGTTCCTTGCCGGGGCTGTGATCATTCCAGGCGGACACCCGATCACCGAATGGCTCGTCGACCTTTCCCTCGACCGCAATCACCGCGTCACCGCGGCGAAGCTTCACGAAGGCAAGCAGATCGGTCTGGCTGCGGCGGCCCGGCGTGCGAAGATCCACGTCACGCTCGAACAGGCCCTCCACGAGGACAGCCCGGGCATAGTCGGGACACGTGTCCAGCACGGACCCGACCGGGCTTGGGATGCCTTCGGCCGCGATCCAGGAATGGGCCAGCTCATAGGCCGAGTAGCCCTTCCGCCAGTGACGCTCCTGCTTGGCCAGGTACGGAATTACATCCTCGGGCCGGGCAATCTCGTTGGCATAGAAGAAGCGACTCATCGGCTCCACCCCCGTTGCTTCGATATCACCGGAACGGTTCCCGGCGTTGACCGTCTACCACGGTAACGCTGCTCGAGCGGCTCCGGGATCACCCCACCCGCACGGCTGACGGCGGGGTAACAGGTGCGCCGTCGGCATCTGCGTGCACGGCAACGAAGGGGGGCGCGCCATTGCCTTGAGCTGCAGGGCGGGTGCGACCCATCCCTGCGGTACGGGACCAGGTGCAAAACCCGCCACTGCGGTGCGGACCATGTGCGCGGGCGGCGGTGCGTTCCGGTAACAGACCGACCCGGCTCACGAGTCCGGTGCGCAAGGTGTGCAAGATCGCACCGGCTGCTTGCACTGCACGCCGCTCTTTGTTACCTCAGATGCTGGGACGGCAACGCGGAACGCGCCCAGGTGTCGCGGCCCGATCGTCTCGCTCAATCGCCGCAACGGCTCCAACCCCTTGCGGCGGCGGCTGTTCCGGCCGGTGATGGTGTGGCGGCCCGAGCGCCCTTCCGACTCCATTCGGAGTCTGGATTTACACACCCCACGCAGCGAACTGCGGGCGCGCGCTTGCGCGCTTTCTGCGTGCCCTGGCGGGCACTTTGGGCGCCTTGCGGCGCCATTGATAGCCTTGCCTTTGTTGGGATGGGTGTATGCGCCACCGCATACATGCCAAGGCACTGATTACGCTTACGCTTTTTCTGACTGTATGCGCGACCGCATACATTGTATGCGCGACCGCATACATGCGAATCCGTCCAGATAACGGGCAACCCGCTCACGCTTGACGCGATATCCACCGGCAATCCAGCCAGTCATCGTTCTGGAATTGCTGACGAGCTGCACACAGCCGGCCACGTGCGCGTGCCCCTTTCTCCCCTCTTCGCCGCTCTTCCGCCCCTTCCGGTGCGTCCATTCGCCCTGTGATGGCAACGTCCTCGGCGCCGGATGGTTCCCCGGTTTGAACGGTCAGCTCAGTCCGGCCGGCGCTTCTTCAGCTCGCCTTGCAGCGCCTGGGCGGAACGAACCAGTTCCTTGAGCTCTTCGCCGCGGCCATTCCTGAGCATGTCGTTCCGCATGGCGGTCGCGATGATGTGCACATAGCGGAACATCTGCTCAATCTGCGCGGCCAGCTCGTCGCGGGATTCACCCAACGCGGGCCGGTCACCGACCGCGGCAATGGCAGCACTTCGCACGAGTTCGGCCGCCGTCATGCCCCGCATGACCGCAACGGTCTCGATCCGGGCCCAGTCGCGATCGTAGAACCGGATCGTTCGCGGCGTCTGTTTCTCCATATTGCCGTCGTCGTCGACCGGGCGCACCACCGGATTCTTGCTCATCGCTTGCCCCTCAGGCTCGCCGCTGCACGTGTGCAACCGCTCGCTGCACGTGTGCAACCGCTTCCTGTCCACAGATGTTCAGCCATCCCGTACCCGGTTTCCCGACCACTACAGGCCCAACCCGGCGTCCCGGCTTGGCTCCCGGGGTCCCGGTTCCCGCTCCGGTGTTGGCGCCGCGGGGCTCGTGCGGTCCCCGGCAGCACCCCTTTCGATGCCTTGTTCCGTCGCCTGCCCGTACGGACGACCAGTTTCCGAGCCCCGGCTGGGAGTCTCCCGCGACATCTCCCCGATGCCTTCGAGCGCCGCGATGCGCTCGCCGGTAACGGCCTGAAGCTGCGCGCGGAGCTCGGATGCATCGTCGGTGACCAGCTCCGCGCGGTCGCGAGCCCGGCTGATCTCGACGTAGAAGCTCTTCTGCGTGGTCAGGTGGGGGTGCCTGGCCTCGATCGCCGCGATCACGTTGTCGACCGTGCGCCCCTGAAACGCGTGCACGGTCGATGCCCAGGCATGGTCGAGGTGCCGCAGCTGCCGGTCGCCCGGGCGCAGGTCGAGCCGGCGCCCGTCCTCCAGGCGGAACGCAACACGCCCGTTGGTGACGCCCAGCACTTCTGCGGTGCGGCTGTTGACCACCCCGAGCCCGGCATCGTTCCGCGTCCAACGGACGCGATCACCGGCACGGAGCTCGATCCCCTCCGAGCGGTACACCTCGGTGCCGCCGCTCCGGCCGCCGACCTGGGCGGGTCTCCAGGCGACGCTCCCGCCCTTGCCGTCATCGAGCAGGACGGCCCCGCGCTTGCCGTCGACGCCGACCACGCGGCGCTCATCACCCTTCCCGACGCCGATCCGCTTGTAGGACCGGAAGAAGGCGACCACGTCACCCTTCGCGTAGTTGTCGGCGAGCGCCTTCTCGGCCTGCGTGTACCCCTTCGAGACCAGCCTCTCGACCTCCGCGGCCGGCCCCTGCAGGCGTCCCTCGCGCGCGAGTTCCTCGCGGATATAGCCGTTGATGCGGAGGCGGAGTTCGTGACTTGGCGCCATGACCCCGGTCCGTTCCCGGTGCTGCGGCGACAGCGCCAGCCAGCGGGCGGCGACGGCGCTCCCGATGTCGCTCGCACGGGCCTCTGCGACGTTGGTGCCGAGCTTGTCGAAGGCCCGGCGGATGTCGCCCTCGAGGCTCGCCTCCACCGCCTCCTTCAGCGCCGGGTCGCGCTGACGCATGATCTCGTCCATCACCGCGGTCTGCATGCCGGCAGCCTGGAGCTGGGCGAACGGTTTCCCGGCGTCAACGGCGTCAAGCTGCTTGGCGTCGCCCACCAGCACCACGCGCGGGATCCGGAGTTCGCCCGCGATCCGGAGCAGGTCCCGGGCCTGGACGGTCGAGGTGAGCGAGCCCTCGTCGACCACCAGGATCGTCTTCGCGAAGGCCGCCCGCATCTCGCGCGCACCGCGCTTCGTGAGGCGGCCCGCGGCCACGCCGGCATTCCGCGCCAGGAACCCCTGCAGCGTCTGCGACTCGATCCCCGCCTCGGCGGCGAGCGTCTTGACTGCCGAGGCGGAGGGTGCCAGGCCCACCATGCGCCAGCCCTTCTTCTCCGCGAGCGTGCGCGCCCGGTCGAGCATGGTGGTC
>JAPOYX010000169.1 GCA_026706345.1 Gemmatimonadota bacterium
GCGCCAATACTCTCCTTCGTCCCGACTGAAGACAAGGATATCTTTCGATACGCCAAATCCAGCCAATGCCTTCCACAGGCGGGTCGCCTCGGCGCGCCGGTCTCTCCCATTCCCAAACGGCATAGATTCCACCACTACAAAATCGTAATCGGAATCTTCTTTTTCGTCGCCTCGAGCACGGGAACCGAAAAGGATAACCGACTCGGGACTGACTTCATCCACGATCACACCTACCATCTGGCGGAGTACATCTTTTTCAGCCGATTTCACGCAATTCTCCTCCAAAGTCCCGCAACTCGTCGTCCCCGATCGGTACCAGAGGCGTGAAGTCCCTGTTGTTCTGGTACCACGGCCTCACCTCGCGCGTGCAGGCGTTGCCGACGGCGTTGTAGATCAGGTAGAAGATGGCCCGTCGCCAGGGCGAGACGTTGTCGGCCGATCCGTGGACGATGTTGCTGTGGATCAGGGCGACCGAGCCCGCCGGGCCGATCAGCGGTTCGATGCCGTTCTCGTCGGCCAGGTGCTGCAGCGTCGGCCGGTCGATGTGGAACAGATCGTAACCGCGGCCCTTCGCGTCCTCGTGCAGTTCAGAGTCCAGCAGGCCCCACCGGTGGGAACCCGGAATGATCAGCAGCGGCGAAGTAACGGGCGTGCAGTCGTCGATGAATACCGACGCCATGATGCAATTCGGCTCGGGCATGCCGTCGACCTTGTACCATGACGGGAAATCCTGGTGCCAGGTCCACGACGCCCCGCTCCCGAAGCCCTGCTTGGGATTCATGCGGGTCTGGTGGAGATAGACCTCGTCTCCCAGCAACTGGCGGACCGGGTCCATCAGGCGGGGAAGCCGCGCCAATCGTTCGAAGGGCTCGGAGTAGGTATGCGCTCCGAAGGCCAGCCGGGCGGCCGTGGGGTCGTCCTTCTCCCGCACCACCTCCGGTCCCTGCCGGCTGAGCACATCCGGTACCGCGTCCTTTAGCGCCCTCACTTCCTGTTCGTCAAGCAACCCCGCGAAAAACAGGTAACCCGATTCGTGAAAAGCGGCGATCTGCTGGTCGTTAAGCGTCATAGGTTTCTCTGCCGTTGTTCCCTTTTGGGTCTTGCTACCTCACGTCGAAAGCACAACTGAAGTCTAAGCACTTGGAAAATCTAAGTTACATCACGCCCGAAACGCCCGAAACAGACTCTGAAATGACGCTACCGTTGTCGGAATGGCATTTTTATGTTGGTAAAAGTGCTGAAATTACGCGTTTCTAGGTTGATAAAAGTGTAGTAGGAAGCACTTAGTATCGTCAAGGTCGAGGTCAAGAGCGCTTAACAGGCGGCCTTACCCTTCTTCCTTCTCCCGATCCCTCTTCCTCTCTTCCACCCGCTCCATCAAACGTTCCATCGTCGGCGCGGGAATCTTCGATTTGTCATAGACGTACGCCAGGGGTACCAGCCGGGCGCCGTCGGCGTTGGCTACGGCGTAACTGTCCCGTCCGGGGAAGTACTCCAGGTATTCATCCGGCATCTGGTACATGGTCGCCCCGCCGAACCGGCCGTCCTTGGCCACGGCGTAGAAGTTCAGGCTGAACATGGGCCGGCCGTCGTCCGTCAGCAGGCGGTCCTCCGTCATGGCCACGGCCCGTTCGAGCGTAGCCAGGCAGGCTTCCTGGGGTGATTTGCCCTGCCGCATGAACTCCACGATGAGAAAAGCACCGCAGACCTTGATGTTCGCCTCGCCACGACCCGTGGAACCGGCGGCGCCCACTTCGTTGTCGCAGTACTGCCCCGTGCCGATGATGGGGCTGTCGCCCACGCGGCCCGGGATCTTCCAGGACAGGCCGCTCGTGGTCGTCACGCTGCCGATATCACCGTTGGCGTCCACGCCGCACATGTTGATCGTGCCGCCCGGACGATCGATCACGATATCGTCCTCGTGGTCGAGCCAGTCGTCGTCCGGGTTGAGCTGTGACCGCCAGCGCAGCCAGTCCTGCCTGCTCTCCTCGGACAACAGGTTCTGCTCCTTGAAACCCATGCCCAGGGCGAAGCGCTTCGCGCCCTTGCCGACCAGCATGATGTGGTCGGTGTAATCCATGATCGCCTTGGCCACCAGCGACGCCGAGGCGATGTCCTCCAGCGCGGCGACGGAACCGGCCCGCCGGGTGGGTCCGTGCATGACGGACGCGTCCAGAGTGACGACGCCGTCCGCGTTCGGACGCCCGCCCAGACCCACGGACTGGTCATATGGATCCAGCTCCTGAATGTTCACGCCGGCGATTACCGCGTCGAGCGGGTCGGACTGGTCCGTCGTCATCATCTCGTAGGCTTTCCTGACGCCGCGGATCCCGTTGCGAGACGCGACAATGGTTGGCGGCGCGGGTGCGCTGTGGTTGGTGGGTACAGGTGCGGCGTGGGCCTTCGCGGACGCGGCGAGGCCGGTCAGCGCGAGGGCGGAAGTTTCCAGGAAGGCGCGGCGGGTAACAGGCATGGGGCGACCTCTTTGTTGTAGAATGATTATGCGGGGATTGCCAGAGTCAGGCCGGTATTATAAGTCGGCTGGTGCATCCATGACAAGGAAAAGTAGTTTTCCGATCTTCTACATTCCGCCGCAATACCGATCGTCGTGCAACCACGTCGATGCCGAATCCAATGCTGTTTTACTAAGGAGGATATTGCATGAGTGTCGCTTCCCCCGAAAAGGCGACGAACGATGCAGACGGTGCGTCCCTGGTTCTGGTCCCCGAAGGTGCATTTACGATGGGATCGGGCCGTAAGGCCGTGCAGGCGCTCTGGCATGGCATGGGATGGGACCAGAAGTGGTTTGATCATCAGGTCGGCGGGAATCGCTGGATCGGCGAGTTACACGAGCACGATGTCGAGATCAGTGCTTTCTGGATGTATGAGGAACCGGTCACCATCGGACAGTACCACGCGTTCATGGAAGATACAGAGAGAGAAGCGCCGGTCGATCAAGATATCCATGGTCCATGGAACAGTGCGTGGTCCGATGGGGCGCCTGTCCCGGGGAGCGAACCGCTTCCGGTCAGTTCGGTGAGTTGGGAAGACGCATGCGCCTATTGCGCCTGGGCGGGCGGCCGTCTGCCTACGGAAGCGGAATGGGAATACGCGGCGCGGGGCCCCGAAGGACGCGTCTTTCCCTGGGGAAACACGTGGATCGAAGATATTTGCCGATGTGCCAACGAAATTTCCGGTCGTCATTTCACCGATAACGATGAATGGAAGGAATGGCTTAACGGCGGCGGGTCCCGTAACAAGGATGGTTCTTACGACAACCCCTGTTGGCTTTCCGAACACGTCGCACAGCTTGAAGGTCCCAGGCCGGCCCTGGACTATCCCGGTGATCGTACCTGGTGTGGCGTTTCAGGCATGGCGGGGCTTGTCCGGGAGTGGTGCAGCGACTGGTACGATCCCGACTACTATCCCGAAAGCCCCAGAAAGAACCCGCAAGGACCGGAGAATCCGTCGAAGCATCCCTGTCGCGCCATGCGGGGCGGAGCGTGGCTCTGTGCCGCGTATCAATGCAGAGGGGCGCAGCGACTTTTCTATCCTCCGGATACAAGAAACACGAACGATCATGGGCTTCGATGTGTCATTGATGTGTAGGATAGGATCAGCCCTCGCCCCGCACCCGGCTCAACACCTCGTACAGCATCACGCCGGCGGCCACGGCCAGGTTCAGCGAATCGGCGCGGCCGGCCATGGGAATGCGCACCACGGTGTCGCAGATATTCACAAGCTCATCTGAAAGACCGTGCTGCTCGCCGCCCAGGCACAGGAGGAGGGGTGGGGCGTAGGTCGCTGACCGGAAGTCGGCCGAAGCGGCGTCCGAAGTGCCGATCACCGGGATTCCGATCCTGTGCTTCCACTGGATCAGCGCTTCGAGCGAGGAACGAACGACCTGCTGCGCGAAGACGGCGCCCATGCTCCCGCGGACGGCTTCCGGATCATAGGGATCCGCCGTGGTGCCCAGCAGGATGACCCCCGCCGCGCCCACGGCGTCGCACGTCCGCAGGATCGAACCCAGGTTGCCCGGGCTGCCTACGTCCTCGAGAATCACCCAGCCGAGCGAGCCGTTCGCGGTAGAATCGACGCGTCCCACACCCGCATCGTCGAGCGCCGTCCACTTCTGCCTGACGACAACCCCAATACCCGCCGGGCCATCTTTCCCGGACAACGATCGAAACACATCGGCGCTGACCTCCAGGATTTCGACGCCATCCTCCCTGGCACACCGCACCGTGTCCCGCCCGAAATCGCTGCGCAGCAGTTCCGGCGCAACCACCAGCGTCTCTATCTCGGCCCCGGTCTGCACGGCCTCTCCGGCAAGCCGGATGCCTTCCGCGAAGAACAAACCGGTTTCCTGTCGTTTCTTGCGCTGCGAGAGGGCGCGGATGGCCTTGATTCGGGGATTCTGCACACTGGTAAGGATCATGAATGACAACCGTAAACGAGGCGGAGGATAGCGTCAAGTCTATCTTCCATCGAAGTATGGCCGTCCGCCGCTCCGAGTAAGGAGAATGACCATGGGCTTCGCAAGAGACTACCCGCCCCTGGCCCGGCACCACGCGCCCGCGGCCACGGACAATCACCTTGACATCGGCTCTCCGGCCGCTATACCCTTTCCTTCACCGGTCGTCCTCGATGACCGACTTGCGTGATGTTCAGAACGCGCCGGCCCGAAAGGCTCCCCCATGTCGGTCACCCGTCCGGAAACAACCCCAGAAAAACGTCAATTCTCCACGCCAAGGGAGATGGTCACCCCACGCGCCGTGGCCGTCGGCATGGCCTGCTCCCTGATTCTGGGAATCGCCGATCCCTACTCCAACATGATCATCCAGGGATCGTACCTGGGCAGCAACTTCACGCCCATCGGCGTGGTCTTTCTCTTCGCCGTCCTCGTCGGGATCATCAACACGCTCCTGCGCACATGGTCGCCGGGCCACGCGCTCACACAGGGCGAACTGGCCGTCGTCTACATCATGTCGCTCATCGCGTCGGCCATCCCGTCTTACGGGCTGACCGAAGTCCTGCTCCCGGCCATGGCGTCCATGTACTACGCCACGCCGGAAAACCGCTGGCTCGAGACCGTGACCCCCCACGTCGAGCCCTGGCTGATGCCCCAGGATCCCGAGACCGTAAGGTCGTTCTACGAAGGTCTTCCTGGGGGCGGAAGCATTCCCTGGAGCGATTGGGCCGTGCCGCTCGCCGCGTGGCTCAGCTTCGTCCTGGTGCTGTACTTCGTGGTGTTCTGCCTCACGGTCATCCTGCGCAAGCAGTGGGTGGAACGGGAACGCCTCGTCTTCCCCCTGGTCAAGCTGCCGGCCGAGATGATCGATCCGGGCGACGACGGTTCCCGTTCACGTCTCACGCCGTTCTTCCGGAACCGGATGATGTGGGCGGGTTTCTCCATTCCCTTCCTGATCAACGCGTGGAACGCCGTACACAACTACATCTACTTTTTTCCCACCATCTACTTCCAGGAGACCATCGGGCTCTTCAACAATCAGTTGGTGCTGCCCATCAATCTCTCCTTCCCACTGGTGGGCTTCGCCTATCTCCTCAGCCTCGAGATATCCTTCAGCCTCTGGCTCTTCTTCCTGCTCAGCCGGCTGCAGAACCTGGCGAACGCGAGCTTCGGCATCGACCTGGCGGGCAGTACCACGCTACCGGGCGAATACCAGATGTTCGGCGCCCTGCTGGTCCTGGCGCTGTTCAGTGTCTGGCTGGCCCGGGCGCACATCCGCGAGATCCTGGGCAAGGTGCTTCGCGGGGGAGGCTCCCCGGACGACGCCAACGAATGTCTCTCCTATCGATTTGCCGTGATCGGCGGAGGGCTGGGCATCCTGTTCCTGCTCGGATGGCTGTGGATGATCGGCCTCTCCGTCTGGCTGGCCGTCATACTGCTGATCCTGGTGCTCGCCGTGTATGTCGGTTTCGCGCGGATCGTGGCGGAAGGCGGCGTGATCTTCGCGGAGACCTTCAACCCCCAGGAGTTCATGATCCACGGATTCACCGGGCCCCTGCTCGGCGCGCGCAATCTGGTGGCCATCGGACTGACCAAGTTCTGGTTGACACATACGCGCACGCTCATCATGCCATCCATGGCCAATGGCCTGAAGCTGGCCGACACGGCGGGGATCCGGAACCAGCGCTGGCTGACCGCGGCCATCGGACTGGCCATACTTTGCAGCCTGGCCAGCTCGATCTATACGGTCATGTACCTGGCGTACGAATACGGGGGCATCAACCTCAACTGGCAGTTCTTCGGGGTGCTCCAGCAAAACCGGTTCAGTTACTTCGCGACGACGATAACCGCCACGTCCGAACCCGCCGGACGATGGTTCTTCTTCGGGCTGGGCGCCGCCATCATGTGGGCGCTGATGTTCCTGCGGCAGAAGTTCATCTGGTGGCCTCTCCATTTCATCGGATTTCCCGTGGGCGCCTCCGCCCCGCTCCTCACCGCCTGGTTCTCCATATTCCTGGCGTGGATGATCAAGGGACTCATCCTCAAGTACGGCGGGATCGACATCTATCGCAAGATGCTGCCCTTCTTCCTGGGATTGATCCTCGGCGAGTTCGTCAGCGCGGGCTTATGGGTCATCATAGATGGATTGACGGGCATTACGGGGCATATCATATTCAACTGAAAACGCCACTGTCGGGCCGCGATACGCCCTTCTGGTCATGCGCTCAACTACCTCGCGTAACGCGACACGCACTATCCCAAGGCAGACCCCGGAGTTTCTCATGAACGGAACCTGCATGCAATCCGTCCTCTGGACCAGCGGCACGGAAGGTTATGATACCTACCGCATTCCGGCGATCATCGTAACGAGCCGGGGAACGGTCCTCGCCTTCTGCGAAGGCCGGAGGAACAGCCGAAGCGATACCGGCGATATCGATATGCTGGTGAAGCGCAGCGAGGACGGCGGCAGCACCTGGTCGGGTCAGGAGGTGGTGTGGAACGACTCGGGTAACACCTGCGGCAACCCCTGCCCGGTCGTCGACCGAGATACCGGGACCGTCTGGCTCCTGATGACCCACAACCTGGGCATCGACCATGAATCCGAGATCATCGCCGGAACGAGCCGGGGCTCGCGGACCGTGTGGGTCACGGCCAGCGACGACGACGGACGCACGTGGCGCGAGCCACGGGAGATCACCGCCACCGCCAAGCTTCCGGACTGGACGTGGTACGCCACCGGACCGGGCAACGGGATCCAGCTTGCCTCGGGCCGGCTGCTGATTCCCTGCGACCATATCGAGGCCGGCACAAACCGCTACTATTCCCACGTCGTCTACAGCGACGACCACGGGGAAACCTGGCGACTGGGCGGCACGACCTCGCGAGACCAGGTCAACGAATGCTGCGTCGCCGAACTAGAAAGCGGCGACGTGTTGCTCAACACGCGCAACTACGACCGGTCGCTGCGCACCCGGCAGGTCACCGTCAGCGAGGACGGCGGGATGACCTGGCGGGACCAGCGCCACGACGACACGCTGATCGAACCGATCTGCCAGGCGGCCCTTGTCCGTTACCCCGGCAGGGGCGACCGGCTGCTGTTCTCGAATCCGGCCAGCCGGGACGACCGGCGCAACCTCACCGTGCGTCTTTCCGAGAACGCCGGCCAATCCTGGCCTCATGAGAAGGTGCTGCATCCCGGACCGGCCGCCTATTCGTCCCTGGCCGTGCTTTCGGACGGGACCGTTGCCTGCCTGTACGAGCGGGGAGACGATAATCCCTACGAGACGATCACGCTTGCCCGGTTCGATCTGGCGTGGCTGGCGGATGGGTGAGGAACGGGCAGACGCAACTCGGATGGGTGGTCAGGAAAGACTTGGGGCGCGCGGACAACGGAAGTCTGTAGTTACTGAATCACATCGGCATAGACGCAGATAACCGGAGACCACAGATGAAGGGCATCATTCTCGCGGGCGGACACGGGTTGCGTCTCTACCCGCAGACCGTCGCCGTTTCGAAGCAAATCATTCCCATCTTCGACAAGCCGATGATCTACTATCCGCTGTCTGTGCTCATGATGGCGAATATCCGGGAAATCCTGGTCATCTCCTCCCCCGAGCACGTCGACCTGTACCGAAAGCTCTTCGGAGACGGAAGCGCGCTCGGGATGCACTTCGAATATGCCGTGCAACCTGCGCCCGAGGGGGTGGCGCAGGCCTTTCTGATCGGTGAATCGTTCATCGGGGATGAACCCTGTGCCCTGATTTTCGGCGACAACTTCTTCCACGGAAGCAGCCTGTCCGAGATGGTCGAAAGGGCTGCGGGGCACAAAGAGGGAGGACTGGTGTTCGCCTGCTACGTCAAGGAACCCGAACGGTACGGCGTGGTCGAATTCGACGCACGGCAACGCGCCGTCAATATCGAGGAAAAACCCCGTCATCCCCGGTCCAACTACGCCGTCACCGGATTGTACTTCTATGACAACGAGGTCGTTTCCATCGCGAAAACACTGCGCCCGTCCGGGCGCGGCGAACTCGAGATCACCGACGTCAACAACATCTATCTCCGCAGGGGAAAACTGACGGTGGAGCGCTTCGACGAAGGGATCGTCTGGATGGATACCGGCACGCCGGAAAGTCTCCTGGAAGCGAGCAACTTCGTCCAGGCCATTGAGCACCGGCAGGGACTGAAGATAGGCTGCGTCGAGGAGATCGCCTACCGGAAGGGGTACATCGGCCGGGACCAGGTGCTCAGGATCGGAAACCTTGTGGAAGATAACCCGTATTGCGAGTACCTGCGCCGCCTATGCGGTCCGGGCGGTCCGGGCGGTCAGGTCGAATGAGCGGCCCCGGCGCCGCACGACCTTAGCGCCGAACGACCTTAGCGGACCGGTTATACCGTCTGCCGCTTCAGCCGGACCTCGGTCAGGTCCGCGCCGTCGAGCAGGGCGTTGCGCATCTCCGTCTCGTACATGTGGGCGTGGGACAGGTTGGCGTTCCGCAGGTCAACCCCCGTAAGGTCCGCCTCGCCGAAGAGACACCAGGTCATGTCGGCACCCTCGAAGCTCGTGGCCGCGGCAAAGGGATCGTCGGACTGGAACTTCGGCACCCCGATGCGGGCCGCCCGCAGGTCCGCCTTCCTGAAGCTGGCGCCCGACGCGGTCGTGCCGTTGAGAAACGCGCCGACCAGGTGGGCGCCGTCGAACCTTGCCCCCACGATGTGGGCGCCGATGAGCACGGCCCGTTCCATCTTCGCGCCCGAGAAATCCGCGCCGTTCATCTTCGCGTCGCGAAACTCCGACTCGGTCAGGTCGGCCTTCGTGAAATCGGTTCCTTCGAGGTTGGCGTCCCTGAAATCGACGCGGGGCAGAACGGCCTCCGACAGGTCCACGCCGCCCAGGTCCACGCCCGTAAGATCGCCCGTGTCCGCCGCCCGGGCCAGCGCCTCTTCCCTGTTCAGTTTCTCCATGATTTTCCTTTACCGGGTTGAACATCGCTCGTAAGTTTTGGCACTCATGCTTTCCACCCTGCACGGCCGCCCGCAGGCTATCGGACGTGGTTCTTCAGCGTGCCGATGCCTTCCACATAGGTTTCCATGTAGTCGCCGGCCTTGAGCAGGATCTTCGGATCGCGGAACACGCCCACGCCCGCGGGCGTACCGGTCGAGATCACGTCGCCCGGCAACAGGGTCATGGCGTTCGATATGCGCGACACCAGGGTGGGTACGTTGAAGATGAGGTTGTCCGTGTTGCTGTCCTGCAGGACCTCTCCGTTCAATGTCAGTTTCACGGCGAGCGTGTTCGGGTCGGGGATCTCGTCCTTCGTAACCAGCCACGGACCCATGGGACAGAACGTGTCGTAGCTCTTACCCTGGTGCCACTGCTGCTGCCGGAACTGGATGTCGCGGGCGCTGACATCGTTGGCCACCGTGTACCCGGCGATGTAGGCGTACGCGTCCGCCTCGGACACGGCGGTGGCGGTCTTGCCGATGACTACGGCGAGCTCCACCTCGTAGTCCACCTGTTCGCTTTCCGTGGGCAGCACCACGTCGTCGTACGGACCGACCACGGACGAGGTGGCCTTGGAGAAGAGCAGCGGGTGCTCGGGCAGCGGCACATTCTGCTCCGTCGCATGATCGAGGTAGTTGAGCCCGACACAGACGATCTTGGGCGGCCGGGGTATGGGAGACGCCAGCCGCGCGCCGTCCAGGGGCGTCCGTGCACCGGCGCCGCTTTCCACCGCCCCTGCTACGTCCCCGAGGGCATCCGCTTCCAGCACGCCGAGAACGGTACCGGGCAGCGATTCGTCGGCGGACCGCAGATCGACGATCTCATCGCCGACAACGGCGCCGATCCGTTCCTGTCCGCTGCCTCCATAGGTCACAAGCTTCATGTCAGGCTCCTGTATCCGGTCATTCCGGCATAGGTTGAAGGTTCCAGATGCTGTCTTGGGACTCAGGTACGATTGATTCAGATTCGATTAACTCAGATCCGATACCGCTTCCATTCCGGGTTCACGCAGTTCGGCGGGTCCGCGCCGTTGACCATGGCGATCAGGTTGGCGGCAGCCATGTTCCCCATCCGGATGCGCGTGGCGACCGTACCGCTGCCGACATGGGGCAGCATGACCACGTTCTCCAGGTCCGCGAGCCCCGGTTCCAGTTCGGGTTCCCGCTCGAATACGTCGAGTCCCGCGCCCGCGATGACGCCGTCTCGCAAGGCCTGCACCAGGGCCTTTTCGTCGACCACGGGTCCCCGCGTGGTATTGATGAGGTAGGCCGTGGGCTTCATCAGGTCCAGCTCTCGGGCGCTAATGAGGTGGGTGGTCTCGAGCGTAAGCGGCACGTGGAGGGACACGAAATCCGATTCCCTGAGCAGATCGTCCAGCGGGAGATACCGCGCGCCCGTACACTCGATGGTCGCATTGCGTCTGCGACTCGTATAAACCACGGACATGGAAAAACCCGCGGCACGCCGGGCCGTGGCCGTGCCGATGCGTCCGCCCCCCACGATGCCGAGCGTCTTGCCCGTTACGTCGCTGCCCAGCATCAGCAGGGGTCCCCAGCCAGTAAACCGTCCTTCCCGCACGAACCGGTCCCCTTCCGCCACGCGCCGGGCCGTGGCGAAAATGAGCGCCCAGGCGATGTCGGCGGTCGTGTCGGTCAGCACGCCCGGCGTGTTGGACACCGGAATACCCCGCCGCGTGCAGGCATCCACGTCGATATTGTTGTACCCGACCGCGTAGATGGCTACGCCCCGAAGCCCGGGAGAAATGTCCAGTACCTCGTCGTCGATGTCCTCCGTCAACAGGCAGAGCAGCCCGTCGCGGCCCCGAACCGCCTCGAGGAATTCATCGCGGGTCAACGCCCGGTCGTGGGGGTTGACGTCCACCACCCCGCAGGCCGCTTCCAGCATCCGGATGGATTCATCGGGGATGCGCCGGGTAACGAGTACGTTAGCGCTCACCGGGTTCGGATTCCTCCCTCCATCTTCGCAGCGCCTCTTCATAATCGCCACGGTAGTCCAGGTCGAACAGTACCGCGTCCGTATCCACGGGCACCTGGCGCACGCTATCGGCGTGCCGGTCGCGCAACGCTTTCAAACCGCCCTGATTCGACTCGAACAGGATTTCTTCCCGATACGCGGGCGATACGATCATGGGATGGCCCAGCTTTCCGTCATACGTCGGAAGTACCATGCCTTCGGGACGCCGCTCGTATTCGGCAATCAACTGGTTCACGATCCCCGCCGTGACCAGGGGCTGATCGCCGAGGGCGACCAGGAATGCCTGTTCGGGATGGATGTACGCCAGGCCGCATCGGATCGAGGAAACCATGTCGCCTTCCGGGTCCGGATTGTAGGCAAAACGGACCGGCAGCCCGGAGATACGCTTTACAATGTCCATGGCGCGGTGGCCCAGTACCACGACGACGTCCTTGGCCAGGCGCGAACGCGTCAGCATCCGGATCACCTGTTCGATCAACGTGACGTTACCGAAGGGGAGCAACTGCTTCAGCGTCCCCATGCGCTCGGACCGGCCGGCGGCGAGTACGAGACCCGTGATCATAGCGTCGACGATGCCTTTACCCGCGCGTCAACCATCAATCGTCCACGTGGGTCGCGTCTATGAAATATACCTTGTCGCGATCGTACCATTGCCGGTCCTCTTCACGGAACCAGGTGTATACGGTCTTCCCGTCGGGGCTGGTCGTGATGAAACGCTGCCCGAGATTCGAGATCGTGGAACCCATGACGATGTTCTCGGCCCTGGCCGGCTCAGGATTCAGCGGTGTAGCCACGCTGGGCAGATCATCCTTGAACGCATTGGCCAGCAGACCGACGGCGATCAGCGTCAACACGACTTTCGTGTAACGATCGACTTTGATTTCCATGTGGCGTGGATCCTCCACGTTGGTGAGGTGAACAACTGCCGAACAGGTCCTCGAAACGCGGAACTTCCGGGAACCTGTTCATACATTCGTTCAGCATGAAGGACGTCGTACCTCGAGACGGCCTCCATACCGTTTTAGGCGAATGCGGAATCGGGGTGAATCTATCCTTTTCGGGCAGGCCGAGTCAATCAAAAAATGCTTGACGCCAACCCCCCGGAAGTGTAAGCTCAACGGACTTTCAACCGCGTTGTAAGTCGAACAGAAACAAGTGATTTAGCGCGACAAACGTCAACCTGTACCAAGCGCTGCAAAGGACACTGGGAGTCCGTCATGGCCACTGAAGTCATCATGCCCGTACTCGGCATGACCATGGAATCCGGAATCATCGTGGAGTGGATGAAAAAGGAAGGCGATTCCGTCACGGAAGGCGAGGTGCTGTTCAACGTCGAAACGGACAAGAGCGTGATGGAGGTGGAGGCCAAGGCTTCCGGCACGCTGCTCAAGATACTGCACGGTCCGGGAGACGACGTTCCCATTCAGCAGGTCATCGCATACATCGGCGAAGCGGGTGAGACGATCGCCGGGGACGGAGATGAAGGCGACAGCAGCGCGGATGGAGGCCCTGACGGTGACGCGGGTGCCGCGAAGACAGGCGCCGCTGAGGCAGCGCCGGAAGCCGTCCAGGCCGCCGGATCTCCCCAACAGAACGGTCAAGGCGCGCCGGCCGCCACCGAATCAGGCGGACAGTCTGGCCAGCCTGGGCAGCCCGCCCGCGTCAAGATTTCGCCCAAGGCGCGCCGCCACGCGCGGGACCTCGGTGTTTCGATCGAAAACATCGTGGGGACGGGACCTGGCGGACGGATCGTATTCTCCGACGTAGAGGCCTTCGCCTCCCAGGCCGGTGCGGCATCGGCTCCGGTGCCAGTTCCCGCAGCGGCCGCGGCATCCACGGCAACACCCGCGACTCCCCCGGCGCCAGCCGGCCCGGGTTCGAAACGCGTCCAGCGCCGCGCCCCGCTCAGCGGACTGCGCAAGGTCGCCGCGACGCGACTGGCCGAAAGCGCGTCGACCATTCCCCACTTCTACCTCACCATGGACGTGGACATGACCCGCCTCGCCGGGCTTCGTGAACAGCTGATCGCCTACGGTGAGAAACGCGGCCTGGCCCGGGTCTCCGTGAACGACCTGATCATCAAGGCCGCGGGCATCGCCTTGCGGTCCTTTCCCGCGGTCAACGCCTCCCTCGAAGGCAGCGAGGTCGTGGAGTATGCGGACGTGAACGTGGGCTTCGCCGTCGCCCTTGACGACGGACTGGTCGTACCCGTCGTGGCAGCCGCCGATCAGAAATCGGTCTTCGAGATCGCCGCGGTGACCAGATCTCTGGGCGAGAAGGCCCGCGGACGCGGTCTCGGCCCCGAAGACTACGGTTACGGCACCTTCACCATCTCCAATCTCGGCATGTACGGCGTAGACCAGTTCACGGCCATCATCAACCCGCCGGAAGCGGCCATCCTCGCCGTGGGGCAGGTCAAGGACACCACCGTCGCGGTGGACGGCAAGGTCGAGATCAGGGCCATGATGTCAATCACCCTTTCCTCCGACCACCGGCTCATCGACGGCGCGGTCGCCGGACAGTTCCTGGCCCACCTCAGGGACGTCCTCGAGCAGCCGCTCGAACTCCTGATCGGGCAGGACGGGATGTGAGCCACTTCCGTGATCGCCAGATTGTGGTCCCGCTGAAATATACGCAGTTTGACGAATTGCGGCCCTGTTTATACCGCGGCGAGCAATGGTATAGAATACCACATGACCAACGATAATCGGCACGATCAAGACCACACGGACCCGCCCCCGGATATCGAGTTGCGCGTGAAAGCGCTCGAATCGCTGCTCGTGGAGAAAGGCCTCGTCGATCCGGAAGCGCTGGACGCACTCATCGACCTGTACCAGGACAAGATCGGCCCGGCGAACGGGAAACACGTCGTGGCGCGTGCATGGACGGATGAAGCGTTCAGACGCTGGCTGCTGGACGACCCGAATGCCGCCATCGCATCGATGGGCTACGTAGGGGCGCAGGGCGAGCAGATGCGTGTCGTGGAGAACACGGACGACGTGCACAACCTCGTTGTCTGTACGCTCTGCTCCTGCTACCCGTGGCCGCTCCTCGGCCTGCCTCCAGTCTGGTACAAGTCCGCGCCATACAGAGCACGGGCCGTCGTAGATCCGCGCGGCGTGATAAAACAGTTCGGAACGGAGGTAGCCGAACGGAAAGAGGTGCGCGTGTGGGATTCCACTTCCGAAATGCGCTACCTCGTGCTGCCGCAGCGTCCCGAAGGCACGGATGGATGGAGTAAGGAGGAACTCAGGGAACTCGTGACGCGCAACGCCATGATCGGGGTCGAGGAGGCGCTGCATCCGGAATCGGAGGTCCGCAAAGCATGAGCGGTGTACACGATATGGGCGGGATGCGGGGGTTCGGGCCGGTGCGGCCGGAGCCGGAGTCCGAGGAGCCGGTCTTCCACGAGGAATGGGAGGGCCGGGTGTACGGAATCGTCCGGCTCATGGGACTTCTGGGCCTGTGGAACATCGACATGTCGCGCCACAACAGGGAACAATTGCCTCCCGCCGACTATCTCGCCAACTCCTATTATGAGAATTGGTTCGCGGGGATCAGGAAGCAACTGGTCAAGTCCGGTCTCGTTTCGAAGAAGGAACTGCAGGCGGGCAGGGCATCGACCCCCGTGCCGGAACGCATCATGGAGAAGGTGGCACATGCCGAACAGGTGCGTGCGGCCCCCTACATGACTACGAGCTACGTCCGGCCTGCGTCTTCACCGCCCCGGTTTTCGTCGGGCGACCGTGTGCGCGCGATCAACCACTATCCACCTGGGCACACCCGGGTACCGGGCTATGTCCGAGGCCACAAGGGGATCGTGCGTGAGCACTACGGATCGCAGGTGTATCCGGACCTGAGCGCCCGGGGCGTGGACGAGGGAAGGCATCTCTACAACGTACGCTTCGAGGGGCGTGATCTGTGGGGGGAATCGGCCAACGTGAACAGCGCCGTCTACGTCGACCTCTGGGAGACTTACCTGGAACCTGCACCATGACAGACACGCAACAGCCCGGCGGCACGAATGGACTGGGGGACATCCCGTTGGAGGACATCCCGCTGGGGAACATCCCGCTTGGGGGCGATGGCTCGCCGGTATTTGCAGCGCCATGGGAGGCATCGGCGTTTGCGATCACGGTGCGTCTCTCAGGCGAAGGTTACTTCACGTGGGACGAGTGGACCGCCACGCTGAGCGAGGAGATACGCGCGGCGCAGCAGGAGGGCGGCCCCGACCTGGGCGATACGTACTACAGGCACTGGCTTCGGACCCTGGAGCGCCTCTGCAGAAAACACGGGCTCGTGTCGCAGGAGGAAGCGTCCGACCGCAAGGACGCGTGGGAAAGGGCGTATCTCAACACGCCGCACGGAAAACCGGTCGAACTAGCGCCAGAACACCATTACAATTTCCCGCGTGAGCCATTCATGCGCCGCTGAACGCGGATTCTGCCAGAACCGGTGATCCATCGCGGACTGGCGACCCATTCAGATCCAGTGATCCATCCAGGTCAGGCAACCCTTCCAAGTCAGGCGAAGTTTGTTTACGAGGTTTGAGGGAACGACGCACACTAATCCATAAAGCGGAGTTCTCATTCAACCTCGATAAAAGGACCTGACCATGAAAACCATCGGCATATTCATGCAGGGAACCACGACCGTAGGCGTGCTCGTCCTGGCGATCCTTACCTTCATGGGACGTTCGACGAATGCGCTGCGGGAGGATATCGCAGCGTTGCGGGCTGAGATGAACGTGAAGTTCTCAGAGGTTCGGACCGAAATGCACGGTATAAACATCCGCCTGGATCGGGTGAATACCCGCCTGGGCAGGGTCGAAGAACATCTTCGGATTTCCGACGACCATCAGGTCGACCGCTGATTTCTAAATTGGAGAACTCCGTTGACGGACTCCGGAGACGAAGCCTTTCAAGCCGTGCGGGACACCGCACCGAAGCATACTTATCGCGGCGCCGTGATCGGTTGCGGCAGGATGGGCAGCACCATCGACGACGAGCACGTCGGTCAGCCCCATTACCCTTGGCCGTGGGCGCACGCGCCCGCCATGATGGAGGCACGGGGGATCGATCTCGTGGCCGCCGCGGACGAGGATCCCGCCAAACTCGCGGATTTCGGGCACCGCTGGGGCGTTTCGGCCCTGTACACCGACTACCGCGAAATGGTTGAGAAGGAAGCGATCGACGTGGTCTGCCTGACCACCCGGCCCGAGCCGCGTGCGGAGATCACGGCGGGGTTGGCCGAACTCGGGGTCAAGGCCATCTTCGCCACGAAACCGATGTGCCGCACGCTCGCCGAAGCCGATGCCATGATCAATGCCTGCGCAAGGAACGGCGTCATCCTCGCCATGGCCTGCCATCTAAACTGGTACGGTTACTACACGAACGCCCGGAAACTCATCGCCGATGGCGCCATCGGACCCTTGAAGACCATGGTCTGCCACAGCCCGTCGACGCTGTCCAACATCCAGAGCCACACCCTGGCCCTGTTGCGGCTCTTTGCCGGTGCGCCGGCCCGATGGGTAGTCGGCCTGATCGACACGGACGAGCAGGCGCGGTCCGATACCGATATTCCCGGAACAGGTATCGTAGTATACGAAAACGAAGTCCGGACCATACTGAACTCCCGGTCCGAATCGCATGTTTACTCGTGGTCCCTAGAGTTCATCGGCGAAACCGGCCGTATCGTCTCCCGAAACTCTCACGCACAGTTCGAGTTGTGGACCCCGAATGCCGTAACGGGCGCACCTGCTCAGACCCACCTGCCCGGACCCTGGCATCCCCGGAGCTCCATGGTCGATGCGATAGAAGGCGTATGCCGTTCTATCGAAGCGGGAAGGGAAACGACTTGCCCGGGCGAATTCGGCCGCGAAGCCCTCGAAATCGCCATTGCCATCCGGGAATCCCACCGCCGGGGCAACGTGCGCATTGACCTGCCGCTTGAGGATCGGAGTTTAAGGATTGGGTAGCCGGTATGGGTGGGAACATGTGCTGACGTCAGGCACAGCTTTTTGTTGTTTCACTCGGCACCGGTCCTTTGCATATGGTCCGGCGCATCGGGGCCTCCGCCGAGAGTACCCGCCCCATCAACTTCCACCAAAGAAGATCAACTTTATTGCGATCATCACTGCTGCAACCGCGACAGGGATTGCTATCCCTATATAGAGATAAACATCCGCTTTAGTGAGCAGATGTGCTGTATGTTCTTTTACTGCGGCTATCTCCCTCTCAAGGGATCTCATGTCATCCCTGGTAGCTAGAGGTCCAAGCTTAGCGTCCCGTGTTGTATCGCATATCCGCATTTCAGGATACCTTGACAAGTACGTACAAGACCGGTTCATTTTCTCGGATGCGCGTGGAGCAGCGCCCACAGTAGTACACCTCCATCTACTTCACAAGACAGGCAATCCTGATGCGTCTTTCGTGGAACGAGGTCCGTACACGCGCCGCCGCTTTCGCCGAAGAGTGGCGCGACGCGTCCTACGAGAAGGGCGAGACACAGTCATTTTACAACGACTTCTTCCAGGTTTTCGGAGTTCGACGACGAAACGTAGCTCGGTACGAAGAGCATGTGAAGAAGCTGAACAACAGCCAGGGCTTCATCGATCTGTTCTGGCCCGGGGTATTGATCGTCGAGCAGAAGAGCGCCGGCCGCGACCTCGAAAGTGCCTACGAGCAGGCCGGCGACTATTTTGACGCCCTGCCCGATCACGAAAAACCCCGCTACCTCCTGGTTAGCGACTTTCAGAATTTCGAACTACGAGACCTGGACGAGTCCCGAACCGACTCTTTCGAACTCAAGGACCTTTCTGCCCACGTGGAGTCATTCGGCTTCATCATGGGCGTGCAGCGCAAGACTTTTCGCGACCAGGATCCGGTCAACATCGAGGCCGCCGAACTGGTTGGAAAGCTGCACGATGCTCTTGATTCAGTCGGCTACCGGGGAGAAAATCTCGAACGTTTTCTTGTAAGAATCGTCTTTTGTCTCTTCGCAGATGACACCGGTATCTTCGACACGCGCGATATATTCAGTGACTTCATCGAAACACGCACGAGCGAGGACGGTTCCAACCTGGGCGCGTTGCTGGCCGAACTGTTCCAGGTGCTCGATACGCCGGAGGGCGAACGCATTTCGACGCGGGACGAAGACCTCGCGCGGTTCCCCTACATCAACGGCGCGTTATTTGACGGGCCATTGCGCATACCCGCCTTCGACGCGTCTATGCGGCGCCTGTTGCTGGAAGCCTGCAACTTCGACTGGTCGAATATCTCTCCAGCGATCTTTGGCGCATTGTTCCAATCGGTCATGGATCCCGTTGAACGCAGGGCTTCAGGGGCGCACTACACTACCGAGAAGAACATCCTCAAGGTAATCGAACCGCTGTTCATGGACGACCTCCGCACGGAGTTCGAGCGGCTCAGGTCTCGCAAGGACAGCCGGCGCGTCAGCGAACTTCGAAGGTTTCAGAGAAAACTGGTGGACTTGCGGTTCTTCGACCCGGCATGCGGCTGCGGCAACTTCCTCATCATAGCCTACCGGGAATTGCGGCTGCTAGAGATGGACGTGATCAGGGAGATCAGGACAGCGACCGGCGCCAGCGGACAGGCAATGCTGGACGTAGAGTTGATTTCGCTCGTCAACGTGGATCAGTTCTACGGTATCGAGTTGGGTGAGTTCTCTGCTCGTATAGCCGAGACGGCATTGTGGATGATGGATCACATCATGAACAACAGGCTCAGCCTGGAGTTCGGCCAGACCTATACCCGCATCCCGCTGAGCACTTCTCCTCATATCGTCCAGGGAGATGCGTTAGAAATAGATTGGGCGACGATTTTACCGCCCGAAGAGTGTTCGTATGTACTTGGAAATCCTCCATTTGGTGGATTTGTGATGCGCGATGAGAAAAAGCAGTTACAGACTAAGGCTTTAATGACCAAGCTTGGCACCGGTGGTTCACGTCTTGACTATGTAGCCGCATGGTTCTTAAAAGCGGGTGCGTATTACAAAGGAAAGCAGGCACGAATTGCTTTTGTCGCAACTAACTCTATCACTCAGGGCGAGCAGGTAGCTCAACTCTGGCCGGCGTTATTCGATCGGTACAATCTTGAAATAACATTTGGTCACAGGACCTTCCCTTGGGGTTCAGATGCCAAGGGGAAAGCTCATGTACATGTCGTAATCGTCGGCATGTCTGACCGTGAATCCACACCGCCTAGACGTCAGCTCTTCTCCTACGAGAATCCTGGTGATGAGCCCGAGTCAATCGAACCCAGCTACATTAGTCCGTATCTCTTGGATACTAGCCAACTCAATAACCATCATCTCGTGGTCAAACGGCAACGAAACTCGATATCCGGTCTTCCCAAAATCGGAGTCGGCACAAAGCCCGTCGACGATGGGCACTACATTCTCAATAGAGAAGAACGAGAGGAATTCTTAGTGTGGGAGCCCCAAGCCGAAATGTTGCTCAGGCCCTTCATCGGTGGGCGAGAATATATCAATGGCGTTGAGCGTTGGCTGCTCCATGTAGATGAAGAGTCGCCCTCTGTTTTGCGGTCACTACCGAGCGTTATGAACCGAATCCGCGCTGTGAAGGAATTCAGGTTAAGGTATGCAGGGAAACTGGGTAACTCACTAGCTGAACGACCCACAAAGTACCATGTCGCCGTCGTTCCGACGACCGATTTTCTGGTCATACCGGAAGTAAGCTCCGAGCGACGGCAGTACACGCCTATAGGTTATTTGAAGCCGCCTGCTATTCCAAGCAATCAGCTACTGGTCGTTCAAGATGCGACGTTAACTCTTTTTGCCTTGTTAACCTCGGCCATGCATATGGCTTGGATGCGTCATGTCGGCGGAAGACTGAAAAGCGATTATCGCTATTCTAGTGGCTTAGTTTACAATTCTTTTCCTACACCGGTCGATTTCAGGGAAGAGAATGAAGAACTTTCTAAACTTGAGCCGTATGCCCAGGCCGTGCTTGATGCCCGTAATGCCCATCCTGGCGCGATAATGGCTGACCTTTATGATCCAGATCTAATGCCCTCCGACCTGCGCCGTGCACATCAGGCACTTGACCGCGCTGTAGATCGGTTCTATCGTCCAAAACGTTTTGCCTCAGAACGAGAGCGGGTCGAGCATCTTTTTGTGCTTTATGAGAGGACGCGGATGCCGCTCGAATTGAGGAACTACTGATCAGATCGGTTGTTCGAGGGGGAAGTATGATGTGGGGGTGGTTTAATCTTCTGATTGACTCGTTTGAGGGGGGCTCGCATCTTTATTCTTACTATCCACTTAAGCCGGTCTGCAACTTCGTATCCTTCCCTTGTAACCAAAATGACTCGCTTCCGAGTGCCTTTCAAAACGTTACACCATGGCGCCTTCTCTACACTGGTCCTTGATCGGCATCTGAGCTTGCAGGTACCTCAGTGGAGTGCCCGAAATAATGATCGAAGGCGGTTCGTGCCTGATATTGGGTAAACTTCGTAAGCAACGCACCCGACCACGGTTGTCGAAGTCGCAACATCCGCTTTACGCCGTACTTTAAGATCTTGCCGGTTACGATTGGCCCGAACTTCAGAGAGGTGGTCGATCCCGGCAAGGCAAGTGAGGGTGTTTCTTCGTCGAGATCCTTATTTTTCAGTTCTTCATACCGATCCAGCGCCTTGTCATAGAAACTGCGTAACTTCTGGTAACGCTTTTCCCAAGGTTCAATCAGCAACGCTGGACATTCCGCGTTCACATCTATCTCAGCTGAGCCTTCCTCGCATACCGCGCAAAGATCCAGTACGACAAGCGGTACTTGATAAACTCTCGCGAGATTGGCGAACGCAGAGCTGCCAGTTTCTTCCTCGTAGAAAGGAAGTTCTTCCCAGTTTTCCCGTTTCTCGGTGCAGCCGAACACCAACTCCACCACAGCCGCCATACGTCCAAACTTTTTGTCCTCGTAGTTTCGCATTCCGTCCTTGCGGACCATCAGGTCACACGGTTGTGCAAGCAGGATGTAATACTTTTCATTCGTACTGAACCAAAAGACGTCACCGATATCTATCGGTGTGTGAAAACGGTTTAGTTCGTCGTCCGAGTCGTAAATCTCGAATCGTTGTATTCGCAACGATTCGTCTGAGTCGTTGTCGCCGTCAAGAGCTGTAGCGATTGCCTCGGGGGCGGCACTCAACCTTCGTGCAGCCGCAACCGAATCGGGCATGTCCTGATCCTGGAGCAAACGCGAACGCGCCTCTCGTTGCATAAGAATATGGAAAATCCGGAGCAGCGTTTCAGGTTCCCAAATTCCTTCTTTTCGCGAAGACGCGAACACCATCCTGTCAAAATCCAAGACTGACAGAGACTCCATCGCCTTTTTTGCTTCGCTGAGAGAATCCTTAAAGATCGACCAAGCCTTGCTTTTCACACGCGCATAGCGGCCGCTCAAGGCCGTCAAACGCAACATGCCCAGAAACCCGTAGTAATTCGGCGGGTCTTGCAGCCGTCCCTTCGAGATAACAACGAATCGGTCGCGCTCAAGGCCGTGTTCCTCTGACAGGTTGACCCACGCTTCAAACTCGTCATTCAAAGGAACCGTGTGGCTAATCAGACCGACGTATCCAATGTTTGTGGACTGCGCCTCGTGTATCTGTTTCAAGCCCTCGTTCTCAGCCTCTGGCTCTTCCCGGCTAAAGTCTCGATCAAAAAGCACCAATGTGTTCTGGGCCTTCGCACCCTTGAGAAGGGTGGTCCCTTTCTCCCTCCACTCACTCAGGGAAAGCAGAACGAAGTCAAGTCCCGCAAGTCCACCCAGGATTTCCTCGAGCGAACCCGCCGCCTTGAAGTCATCGGCCGCCGTCTCATCCTGCCCGGTTTCGCCATCTGCTAAGGATGCAGACGACGCGGCATGCAACTTGCGGGCCTCCACTACCACACGCCTCCGCTCCGTGTTATTCAGTTTCTCCCAAGTTTCTCTAACTTCATCAGTCCATACCGCATGCGGAGCGTCAAAGTAAATCTCTTCTAAATGAGGCAGCCGCGACGACTCTGCGGGCACCAATTCTGAACATATCCCCAACAACTCCTCGACGTTGGCCGCGTATTCGTCATCTATTACCACGACTCGAGATATCCCTACGGTATCGAGAAGTTTCTTAGCATCCCTTCGGACTTTATTCAGCACCTCCGCTGCACTATTCACCGGTTGCTCCCGACAGGTCGAGTTCGAATACATACCTCCTGCCGCGTTCGTTGCGATCTGCCAGAAGCACAAGATCGCAGGACTCCGAGTCAAGAAGTTGGCGGCAGACATACAGACCCAATCCTCTACCTTCCCCGGTGCGCTTCATCGTTACAAAAGGCTCGAACAGAGAGTCCTCTACACTTTCGTCCACACCTGCACCATTGTCCGCTACCCGCACGTAGGGCTCGGCGACGACGATCTTTATCTCACCCGTTTCTACCAAACCAGCACGAATCGCTTCCTTAAGCCAGTACTCCGCGTTTAATACCAAATTGTCAAACACCTGTGTTAACTTGCCCTTGTTCATATAAACCGCGAATCCGTTAGATTGGGTTTGCACATCCAGCTTTATTACGTTCTGAGCCAGCCTCTCTTCGTAGAAACCTCCGAACTCGTTGAAGAAGGCGACTGTGTCGATTCGTTCCCTTCGTTCGCGCAGATAGCGCAAGGAAGGAGTAAGATGAGCGAGTTGCTTACGCATTGCGGCCACACTGGATCTAACTTCCTCGATAAACGCTATCATCAATGCCCTGCGGGCCCGTCCTTCCATCTCCCGTATCAATACTGAACTCTTTCTCGCGAGCCGATCTGCGATGTTGTGTATCTCGTGGGATAGCGCCTCAGCAGTAAGACCCAGGCTAATGCTCTCGTACATGGCGGACAATTGTTCGTTTAAGGCCTCCCAGCGTCGATCCAGAACATCTTTCATCGCCTTAAGTTCCGTAGCTTCATCCAGAGCCGAAGAGACCTCGTCTAACAACTCCTCCTCTCTCATCACTTCGTTCGACACAGTCGAAAGTTCTGCTTCGAGGCTCTCAAGAGCACTCGACTCGGGAGAACCTGCTATGAGTCTCTTGTCCAATTCGTTACGTACCGCACCTAGCATCTTGGCAGCTCCTGCCGTAGCTTTTGTTAGTGATCCGGTTCTTTGCTGCACCTTAGTTTTTTCCAACGACAGTTTTCCCGCGATGCGGTCGATACGCTGAGTGACCGCCGAGTGTGGTTCTTCTGGTGTTACCCCTGCTTGCTGGTCACGATGTGCGTTCAGGAAGCTAAGTACACCGCGCCTGAAATAGTTTTGAGCGTCACCCGCGAACCTGATAAACTCCGTCAACAGTGCAAAAAAGTTTTCGTAGTGAGGGGTCACCAGAAACCCCTCCCGACTCGTAGTCTCCTTGAGGTCCGGGTTATCCCGCGCACTAATCGCAACGAATCCCAACACGTTTCCAGGTCGCAGGCCGTAATAGGACGTAGCTTCCGTCTGTTGCTTCCCCAAGCCCAGCCAATCTTCTCCGACGCGGATACCGAACCCATCACGGTATACTCGAATACCGGCGAGGTCCTTAACCAGCTCCCGGTACTCGGATTGCCGGCTCACCGCGTCATCCTTGAACTCGGAGCTTTCAAGCGACACAGCATCAACCTCCCCCCGGAAAGGACCTGGACTTACTGCCGACTTCGTGACTCGCCTGATACGGTCCAGATCATCCAGCGAGCGCTGCGTTCTAAACTCGACGAACCATCCCTCGCGTTCCGAGCGAACAAAGTGCCTTGGTCGGCCCTTGCCTGTCCTACTGGTAAAAAACTCAAATAGTGCCTCGCCGCTGTCCACTAAGCAAAGTGACTTGAAGAGTTGCTCGTTATCCTTACCACTTGGCTGGAAGAACTTCAGCCGCGCAGTGCCCGATATATCTAAGACTTGTCCGTCGAACTTGAATACGTACTTCAGCAGTGCTGCTTCGCGCACTTTCTTCGCGATTTCCGCAAGCTCCAGAGTCTTTCCGTCGACTTCCAAGTGCACGTGGAAATCGTCCGCTTCTTCGAATGGGGAGAGCATTCCCGATAGTTTTCGCTGAAGGTCCAATACATGCTCACTTGCCTGCCACATTTCGCGTTCACGGAGACCCGACAGAATGAGCTTTGTCCCGTGCTGCTTGCCGCACACGTTGTTTCGCTCGAACTGGACTGGCACCTCGCCTAGGTTGGTCGTGTCGCGGAAGTCCTTCCAAGAGAAGGCGATGTACTGCTCGATATTCGGTTGTTTGCGAGACTGAGTGATGATCTCGACGTTATGCGCCAGCCTTTGACTACCCAACCGCCCTAGACCTTTGTCTCCTATGGGTGTTCGTCCTCGAAGAGTCTCTCGCCCTGCGTCCTTCTGCTCTCGTTTTGGAGAGTTCGCGATGGTGAGCCAGCCACGCCGAATTGTTTCCTCGTCCATACCATTGCCGTTGTCCTCGACGAGAATCGACCCTGCGGCGTCAGAATACCCCCGTCCCAATTTGTTCTCAGCGCGAGTATCGATAGTTACGTTCACCCAAGTGGCGTCAGCGTCGTAGCTGTTCTTCACAAGCTCCACGAGCGCCTGAACGACGTCCGTAATGAGTTCCTCGCCAAGTCGAAAGACTACTGCCGCGTTGATGTCGAATCGAGGTTGAAAGCGTTCTTCTGCCAAGGTCGTACCCTATGCCTTCCTAAACACGAGGATCGCCTCCGCACGCATCGTGTTCGCGATGGAGTTCCTCGTCGCCATCCTCTTACTCGGGATTTTCCGCTCCAATTTCGTCACTGGACGACACCCTTTGGCCACAAGCAATTCCTCAAGTATGGCGTCGGTCGGAATCGGCTCACCGCCGACCCGTCTATTTCCGATTGTCCAGATCAAATACGCTCCAGATCTGAGCACGGCGACAGCAGACCGAAGAGCACGGTCCAGGTCACGACAAAAAGCAGCAACTCGCTTCCCTCTGTCTGGTGGAAACGCTTCAAGTCTGCTCAACGTGTGCTTTAGACTCGGGCTGATTTCAAGCAAATGCTTGGCCTCTTGAACTGCCTTCCTCCGCAACCCACCCAGACTCTGTGTGTCGATCTCATGGGTAGTACGAAGGCAGCAGGCGTGGGCACCCTCGTCGATATCCTCCAAATCTATCCACTGAAGTGGGAGGTAGGAGTACTGACCATATGGCACAGTCGTCGTATTGTCTCCATAAGGCGGCGATGTGATTAACAGGTCTTGTAGACGCGCGCCGGGCCTCAACTTCGTCGAATCACACAATCGAATCTCCAGATCGCCCCGATAATACCCGTTGGTGGTCAAGCGTCTGGATTCCCGTAAAACTTCCGCCTCTTCGTTAAGGCGCGTAGTCATGTCGGATACGACCGTAGCGAAGGTTTCTAGCGGATTGACATTTCGAGACTCTATATCTACTTTATTCCGGACATGTAACTTGAATGTGGAGGTGCGCGAGTTGCTCGTCAGCCTGACCGTCTCCGCAAGACCGGTCCAAAGCACGCGGCGACACCAACCGTGATCTACGTAGCGTATCGCTCGACGAATGCGAGAAAGTTGGTTAATGGCGACCGCGCAGAACCACTTATTCAAACCTGGGAACTCCGCCTCAATCTTACTGCCTCGATCCGCACTCGCGCGTTCGACAACCTCCTTGGCGATGTTCTCAAGTCTATGGACGTGGAATGGCCCTGCCTTCGTCCGGCACAACAGCACCGCAAGAGGGTTGATGTCTTGTCCCTCATAATTCAACCCTAGGCGCATACTTTCAACTAGCGTGGTTCCAGAACCGGCGAACGGGTCAAACACTCGCGTCACTCGCCTATCGACCCCCGTCACGACCTTGATAAGCACAGCCTGCATTCCAGGTACCATCATCGCGGGGTACTGCGTCAAGCCCTGGCTTTGTCCCCGTGCCGCCCGCCCCCTGAATGCCCAGTAGTCCTCGTCTGCATGGGACAATCGGTGGAGTTCGTTGGCAATTCTGTCGTCGGTCGAAGCACTCAAGTCGGTGTAATCATCTTCTTCCAGTCCGTCCACCTCACCGAGCACCGGTTCGCGCTGACTCGTTTGACCCACCCTCGTAGCCGTACAGTCTTTGGTCATCTCAAGGATTGACATCGGTTTCAAACCCCTATCATTCCTGTCCGGCACGCCGTTGGCAATTATCGTAGAGGGAAGTCGTTGCTGACGCTATGTAAGCATATCTCTGTCGGGTAGTCATGTATCCGCACTTTATCATCAGGATTTAACCTTAGAAGGCTGCGGACGTTACTGAACGGTATTTCAAGTTCAGGGTCTGGGTCCACAACCTAAAATCCCCTTTCATAAACCGAGGACCAATTTTAACAGTCGAATATCGACCGGATTCCTCTACTCAAAAATACGGTTTACGAGATGTACAACAATTGTTTTTCTGACGATTTTTATTAATCTGGCCCAATATATGGTAACTTGACCGCTATTTCATACGCATACGTAAATATCGAAATTACAATATGATATATCAGTAATCTTCATCCATTCTGCTTTACGAATTCACCATTTTGACCTTGTGTAAACTCATTCGATTTTTGGAGGAGATTAAACATTATTTACGTGTATATTCACAACATTATTGACTTGTGATTCTACATCATTATATACTTGTACATCCACGTCTATCAAACCAACAAGCTTACGCGGAAGTCCAGCATGGCCAAACCCAACGAAAAACTCGCCGCGTCGCTGATACGACTCGAAAACCTCCAGAAAGGAGGAAGACGGGTTTTTCGCTCCATCGAACTTACGCGCGTCCACCGCGAACGCCTGCTTCGAAACGGCTACCTGCAGCAGGTCATGAAGGGCTGGCTGATCTCGTCCAGCCCCAATGCCCATCCGGGTGACACGACTTCGTGGTTTGCTTCATTCTGGGCATTCTGCGTTTCCTACTGCACGGCGCGGTTCGGCGAAGCCTGGCATCTTGCCCCCGAGCTGTCCCTGTTGCTTCATGCTGGAAAAACAGTTATCCCTCGACAGGTTGTCATCTATGCGCCCAAAGGCGCCAACAATACAGTCCAACTACCATTCGGTACGTCGCTCTACAATCTCAAGCAAGAGGACACGCGGGCCGAAGAGGACGTAACGACGCGGGACGGTCTGAGGATCCTTGTACCCGAAGCTGCCCTCATCAAGGTCCCTAAAGCGTTCTTTGTCCGCTACCCGGTTGAAGCCCGAATCGCACTTTCCGGCGTACGCGATGCGGCCGACGTACTGGGCCGCCTTCTCGACGGCGGCCATTCAGCCGTTGCCGGTCGGCTTGCCGGGGCCTTCCGCCGGATCGGCCTGGCAGCAATAGCCGACGAGATTCTCAAAGTTATGAAAAGCGCCGGTTACGATGTGCGCGAGTCCGACCCATTTGAGCCAGCGCAGGCATTCAGTGCGTTAAAAGGGACCAAAGAGCCGATTGCCAGGCGACTGCAATCCTTGTGGGAGACTTTTCGGGAGCCGGTAATTGCGGCGTTCCCGAAGTCTCCTGAACCACCTTCGAACCCAAAAGCCTATCTGGCTTTTGTCGATGGCATCTACTGCGACGACGCTTACCATTCGCTATCGATTGAGGGGTACCGCGTGACACCGAGCCTGATTGAACGGGTGCGCTCGGGCAACTGGGATCCAGATGACAATGAAGCTGACCGGAGAAGCCAGGATGCGCTTGCCGCGCGCGGTTACTGGCAGGCCTTTCAACTGGTTCGAGAGGCGGTCGGTGAAGTGATCGCCGATGCCAATCCAGGCGACTTGGTCCGTAACACTCACCGGGACTGGTATCGCGGGTTGTTCCAGCCTTTCGTTGCCGCTGGGCTGTTCTCGAGTTCGGTTCTTTCCGGCTATCGCAACGAAGCCGTATTTCTACGAGGTTCACGCCATGTACCGCCACGTGACGAGGCGGTCAGCGACGCCATGCCGGCCTTGTTCGGCTTGCTTGAGGAGGAAACTGTGCCCTCAGTACGCGCCGTGCTGGGACACTGGCTGTTTGGCTACATCCATCCCTATCCTGACGGCAACGGGCGTATGGCGCGGTTTGTAATGAACGTCTTGTTGGCCTCGGGCGGTTACCCGTGGACGGTCATTCGCGTCCAGGATCGCACCGCCTATCTTGCCGCGCTCGAAAGCGCGAGTACTGATCAGGATATCAAGCCATTTGCGCGGTTTGTGGCGGAGCAGGTCACGCGGTCCAGAGGAGCAGATGGGGTAGTTCGGCACAAGTCTGGCTCGAAATACTAATTGTCCGATTATTAGTAATTTGGGTCACGTGACGTCCGACCGTGAGGTTCTCCATACATCCCACGTATGGCGTCCAACTGCCTTGATCAACGACTATACTGACTCCGATCACAACTCCTCCACCTCGTCCGGCTCCGGCATCTCCGCAAAGCGCACTGCTTTCACCGTCTTTCGTCCTTCGAGTAGGGCCCGCGCCAGTCGGTGACCGCCGTCCATCAGTCGTCCGTTGTCGTTTATGATCACGGGGTTGCGCGGATCGGTCTCATTAATCCGCCTGCAGTGCGCGGCAATCTCCCGGATCGTCGGCGTCTTGCTCTCACCGAACCAGCAGTCGCGGTCCAACTCCGCAAAACTCTCCACGTCTACATCGTATTCCGGAAGATCCTTCGCCAGTTTCCATAAGCGTTCGGTGTACCAGATGTATCGCTTGCCGTCGCGTTCGGTCGAATGGGTTTGCCTGGGTCTCCGCAATTCGCTATTTCTCCTCTGGCTTCGTATTCTTATTGAGGGACCTCAGCAGCTTCACGACTTCCGCGGCTTCCTTGCCTCCCTTTCTCGCGTGGGCCATGAGCGAAATCCCATGGGGGCCCGGCTTGTCTTTTTCAGATGGATTGTCGGCGAGAACGGCCTGCACGACGCTCAGCTTCCCCAACATGGCCGCGGCATAAAGGTCGATGCGCGCCCCATGCTGAAGCAGATATTCCGCGATGTCCTTACGCCCCATATGGGCCGCCGCCCCCAGCCCCGTTTCCCAGTCGCCGCGCCCCAGTCCCAGCAGGCGTTGACCAGTGCGGGCTCTTTGTCGAGCAATGCCTTGACACTCTCGAAATCGCTATGGGCGTCGTAAACGAAACGATGTACAGTTTCCGGTTCTAATGCTGCCTTCTTGGGAGACATATGCTTGTATCCTTTCTCATTTTGTCGGAATCGTAAGACGGATCGTTCACCCGCACAATGTCTTCATACCTTGTTTCACTTCACTCCTCCTTCACCCCTCCTTCACCGCCGAAAACCTCAACCGGATGTAGTCCGCCGTCCAAGCGCCGTCCGCATCGCACAGGTTGGGCCGCATGGTTTCCCGGACCTCGTCCAGAAACCCCGGGCGATCCGCGGTCGGCACCCGGGACGTGAAGCTTTCGGCAAAGGTTTCCAGCCAGCCTCCGATGTCGCCTGGCAGCGGTGTGGGCCGGGGGATGAGCGCGATGTACTTCACGTCGAACCCTTGCCGCGTAAGCCGTCCCCTGTACTCCTCGTCAGTCGGGAAATACCAGGGATTGACGCCTTCCTCCCAGAGGCCGCGCCGCTTCAGAGCCTCCGTAAGCGCGTGTACAATGGTGTCCACGCACCCGTGTCCGCCGCATTCGGCCACGAATCGGCCGCCGGGTTTCAACGCACGGTGCACACCCGCGATCACCTCGTCGGGATGGCCCATCCAGTGAAGGGCGGCGTTGCTGAACACCGCGTCAAATTCACCTTCGAAATCCAGCGCGTGCCCGTCCGTGACTTGGGCCTCGAGGCCCAGCTTTCGCGCCGCCTCGATCTGCTCCGCGCTGCTGTCGACGCCGACGACGCTGCAGCCCATATCGACGAGTTTCGCCGTCAGCGCCCCGTCGCCACATCCCAGGTCCAGGATGCGTTCGCCCGGCTGCGGCTCCAGCAACTCGACCACCGGCATACCCAGGTCGGCCACAAACCGGGCGTTGCGCGCGTAGCGTTCCGGGTCCCAGGATTGCGCGGATTTCAGCCGGTCCTCCATCCGGTCTCCCATTCGATCCACCATTCGTCTCCCCGTTTCTCACTCACTGCGCAGCACTTCCGCGGGATTGGTAAGCGCGGCCCTGATCACATGGTATCCGATCGTCATCATCGTGATGATCAGGGCTGCCCCGCCGGACGCGAAAAAGATACCCCATCCGAATTCCTCGCGGTAGGCGAAGTTCTCCAGCCAGCGCCCCATGATCAGCCAGGCCGACGGCCAGGCCACGATGTTGGCCACGAGCACCAGGCCGACGAATTCGGCGGACAGCATGGCGAGCAGACGGCGCACGGTAGCGCCCAGCGCCTTGCGGATGCCGATCTCCCGAGTGCGCCGTTCGACCGTGAATGAAACCAGCGCGACGAGACCCAGGCAGGTCAGGAAAACCGCCACAAGGGCAAACACGCCGAAGAAGTAGCCGATACGCATTTCATTCCGGTACAGACGGTCGATGTCTTCGTCGAGAAACGTATAGGCAAAGGGGAAATCGGGGAAGAAATCCGACCATGCCTCTTCGATGTATTCCAGGGTGCTCCTGATATCTTCCGGTTGGATCCGGACCACCAGGTGCAGGCCGGTGCCGTGAAAGAGTACGAGCGGCTCGATGGGCAGGTGAAGCGTCCTGAAGTGGAAGTCCCGGATTACGCCGACCACCGTGTGCGTGTATCCACTGGCGAAACGGATCTGTTGCCCGATGGCCTCTTTGGGTGTTTCCCAGCCCAGGACACGCAGCGCCGCCTCGTTGATCACGATGTTTTCCCATTCCGTGTCGTTTCTGAATGCCCCGCGATGGGACCGGCCTGCGAGCAATTCCATGCCCATCGTCTCTACGAAGTCCACGGAGGCCTGGAAACCCTGGACGTCATGCCTTACGTGGTCCGGGTCCTCGACGCGCTGCATCGTGCCCGACGACGACCGGCCGATGGTGCCGAACAGTCCGGGCAGGGTTATGGCCTGGCTCACGCCGTCCACACCGGGGTACTGCAGCAGGACGTCTTTCCACGGCTGGTAGTTGACCGCCACTTGCTCGACCGTCGGAATTACGATCACCTGGTCCTTCTCGAAGCCCAGCTTCTTGTGCTGAACGAAGTCCAACTGACTGAACAGGAGGCCGGTGCCGATGATCAGCGCGGTGGAAATGGCGAACTGAAAAACGACCAGGATCTTCCTGGACCACGCACCGCCCGGCAGGTAAGGCCGACCTTCCTTGAGCCCAGGAATGGCCCGCACGGAGGAAAACACGAGGGCCGGGTATCCGCCCGAAAGGAGTCCGATGAGGATCGCGACGGCCGGCAGGGCGAGCCACCACAGGGGGTGCAGCGCATGGGCCGAGGCTATCGGCTGGCCCAGCAGGGCGTCGAAATACGGGCCAATGAAATAGATGGCCAGGAGGGCGATTAACAGGGCCAGGATGGTCATCAGGACCGATTCCCCCAGGCACTGCCGGATCAACTGTCCCCGGGACGCCCCGAGTATCTTGCGCATGGCGATCTCGCGGGCACGGTGCACGAACTGTGCCGTGGAGAGGTTTACATAATTCACCGAGGCGATGACCAGGATGAACAGCCCGATGGCGATCAGGATGTACACGTAGGTGACATCGGTGTTGGCGCCGTGCTCGTGCTCGAGATGGGAGTAAAGATGGATGTCGGTGAGGGGTTGCAGCGTCAATTCGTAACGGGCGAGGTTTTCCAGGTAACTCGCGTCGACGTGTCTCTCCACGAAACCGGGCAGTTTCCGCTGGGTCTCCTCCGGCGGATGGCCCTCCGGCAACACGATGTAATTGTAGAAAAGGGTGGTGTACCACACTTCGGGATACCCGCTCCAGCCGAATTTGTCGTAACCGGATGCCAGCGAAATCAGCAGATCGGCTTGGAAATGGGCGTTTTCCGGGAAGTTTTCAATGACGCCGGTGACGGTCAGCAGCATGTAGCCGTTGTCGGCGATGATCGTCTTCCCCATGGGATCTTCATCGCCGAAGTACTTCCGGGCCGTATCCTCGGTGATCACCACGGTGTAAGGCGCTTCGAGGGCGTGATCCGGATCGCCCTGGACGAAGGGCAGGGTAAAGACGTCGAACATCCCGCTGTTGACCCAGTACACGTTCTTTTCATAGTAAACCCGGTCTTCATACTTCATGATCCAGGTGCCTATCGTGGGAAGCATCCGGGCGTAGTGCTGGATTTCGGGGAAGTCGGCCTGGAGCATCGGAGACAGTTCACGGGGAGACCGAGCGCTGTCGTTGAGCGTTACCCGGTAAATGCGGTCGGCCTTTTCGTGGTAGCGGTCGTAGCTAAGTTCGTAGCGCACGTACAGGAAGATCAGGATGGCGCATACCAGGCCGACGGCCAAGCCGAGGACGTTTATGGCCGTGTAACCCCTGTACCGGCTCATGTGCCGCAGGGATATGTTGATCTGGTTCCCTGGCATCATTCGTCCTTTGCAGATCTTGTCTCGTGATTGAGCCCGCCGAATCGCCACTCGCGTTCGACGATAAGGCGCGCGCCGCGCCGGAACGTCACATAGGACCAGGCCCAGTGCAGCAAGACGAGCAATCGGTTCTTGAAACCCACGAGGAAGTAGACGTGGACGACCAGCCAGGTGACCCACGCGAACCAGCCGGAGAACCTGAGCCTGCCGATTTCCGCCACGGCGCGGCTGCGGCCGATGGTCGCCATCTGGCCCCGGTCGACGAACCGGAAGGTCTCGCGCGGTTTACCGGCCAGCTCGCGGCAGATCAGCCTCGCCACGTAACGTCCCTGCTGGATCGCCACGGGCGCCGTACCGGGAAGTGGGCTGCCGGTCTGGTGGGTAAAGCAGGCCTGGTCGCCCGCAACGAACACGGTCGGGTGTCCCGGGATGCTCAGGTCTTCGTTGACGATAACACGTCCCCCGCGGTCCGTCTCGATGCCGTCCTGCTCATGCTGCCCATCCAGTTCAACGCCACGTGTGGGCGCGGCAACCGCAACTTCAACGCCCCGTACGCCCGCCGCCCAGAGCACCGTCGAGGACCGGATGCGTTCCGGGCCCGCTTGCACGCCGTGCTCGTCGATATCCGTCGCCAGGGTGTTCGGCCAGACCTGCACGCCGAGTTTTTCCAGGTCCCGCGCCGCCCGCGCCGCCTGCTGCTCGGAGAACATCGAGAGAATGCGCGGACCCGACTCGATCAGGATGACTCGCGTGAGGCGGGTGTCGATGTTTCGGAAATCCCTGGCGAGCGTGAATCGGCTCATCTCCCCAATGGCGCCCGCCAACTCGACGCCGGTCGGGCCTCCGCCGATGACTACGAAGGTCAATAGCTGCCGGCGTGTCTCGGGATCGTCGGTCCGTTCCGCCGCTTCGAAGGCGCTCAGCAGCCGGCGACGGACCTCGGTGGCCTGCGGAATCGTCTTCAAGCTCGGCGCGTGCTCCTCCCAGTCCCCGTGGCCGAAATAGCTCGGGATCGACCCGCAGCAGAGCAGCAGGTAATCATATTCGAGCTTTCCGAAATCTGCCGATACGGTCCCCGCCTGCAGGTCGACGCCTTCCACCGATCCCTGCAGCACCGAGATGTTTCGGCAGCGTGCAAGCACGCTTCGTATGGGCGTGGCGATATCGGCGGGCGACAGGCCGGCCATGGCCACCTGGTAGAGCAGCGGCTGGAACAGGTGGTAGTTCTGCCGGTCGACCAGCGTTACGCGGACGTCTGCCCGGCCGCCGAGTTTCTTGGCTGCGTTCAGGCCGGCGAAACCGCCTCCCACGATTACGACGTGTTTCATCGGGTTTACCGTCCTGTTACGTATGGCCTGCGCCCGCGAACATTCTGGATGGCCGCGGCGGCCGTATCACCAGGCACCGGTCACGCCTTCTGAACCGTATGGCGTTACTTCACTCATTTCGCAACACCTTTGCCGGATTGGTCAAAGCGGTCCTGACCACGTGGTAACTGATGGTGATCAGCGTAATCAGCAGGGCGGCGGCACCAGAGAGAAAGAAGACCTCCCAGCCGACCTCCGTACGGTAGGCAAAGGACTCGAGCCAGCGTTGCATGATCAGCCAGGCCGCCGGCCACGCAAAGACATTTGCGATGAGCACGAATCCTACGAATTCTCCCGACAGCAACACCAATACCTGTCGTATGGAAGCACCCAGCGCTTTGCGTACGCCGATCTCCCTGGTTCTCCGTTCCACGGTGAAGGAAACCAACGCGAACAGGCCCAGGCAGGCAAGGAAAACTGCCACCAGGGCAAATACGCCGAATACGTAACCGATCCGTACTTCAGACCTGTACAGGCGTTCGATGTTTTCGTCGAGAAACGTATACGCAATTGGGAAACCCGGGAAAAAACTCGACCACTGGCTTTCAATGTAATCCAGCGTATTCTCCGTGTCGTCAGGGTGGAGGCGGACGGCCAGATGAAGGCCGCCGCCCAGGAACAGCACGATCGGCTCTATCTTCAAATGCATCGATCGAAAATGGAAATCCCTGACGACACCGATCACCGTTTTAGTCGAGCCGTTACCGAAACGGACCTCCTGGCCAATGGCCGCCTCCGGCGTGTCCCAGCCCAATACACGCTGCGCCGTTTCGTTGATCACGACGTTCACTTCCTCGGATTTCCTGACCAGCGCGCTGCTATGCGCCCGGCCGGCAAGCACAACCATGCCCAGGGTCTCCACGAAATCCAGCCCGACGTTCAGGCCCTGCACATCATGCCTGGCATTGTCCGGATCATCGACCCGCTGTATCGTACCAGTCGATACCTGTCCGATGTTCCCTTCGAGCCCCGGAAGGGACCTGCTGTGGGTCACCGCTGCCACGCCGGTATGTTGCAGCAAGGCTTCTTTCCAGGGCAGGAAGTCTTCTAATACGTCACCTACGGTTGGTATCACGATCACCTGTTCTTTGTCGAAACCCAGTTGCTTGCTTTGGAGGTATTCCATCTGATCGAACAGGATGCCCGTGCTGATGATCATCGCGATGGATATCGTAAACTGGATGACCACCAGGATCTTCCGCGACAGTCCTCCGGCCGCTTCGAGCTGCCGGCCTCCCTTCACGCCCTGTACCGGCTGCATGGCGGAAAGCAGCAACGCCGGGTAGCTTCCGGACAGCAAACCCACAAGCAGCGCGCCGACTGGAAGGACGAGCCACCAGATACCAGCACTCGTGAATTCCGCCGTTACCGGCTTCCCCGCGAAACCGTCGAAATACGGTGAAATCATAAAAAGAGCCGCCAGGGCGATCATCAGCGCCATGGCGGTTACCAGGACCGACTCTCCCAGGAACTGCCGAATCAACTGGGAGCGATACGCGCCAAACACTTTGCGCAAGCCCACTTCTCTGGTCCGGCCGGCAAACCGGGCGGTTGACAGGTTGATGAAATTGATACAGGCGACGACCAGGATGAAGAGAGCTATGGCCGAAAGGATGTAGATATAGGCGATGTCGCTGTTGGCGCCAGTCTCGTGCTCGAGATTGGAATGGAGATGGATGTCGGGCACCGGTTGCAGGATGAGTTCGAAGCGGCCGCCCCGTTCCCTCAGCCCTTCCCCGATGTGCCTGTTGACGAAGTCGGGAAGCTGCTCCTCGATCGCGGCCCGGGAATGGCCTTCAGTCATCACGATGTAGGTGTAGAAATTGATCCACGACCAGTAACGCAGATCACTCGCCGACGACGAGGACAGCGAAATGAAGAAGTCGGCCTGAAAGTGGGTGTTTTCCGGCGTGTTTTCCATGACACCGGTAACGGTCAGCATCATAAAACCGTTATCTGCGTTGATCGTCTTGCCCATCGGATCTGCTTCACCGAAGTATTTTCGAGCCGTATCTTCGCTGATCACAACAGAGTAGGGCGCCTCCAGGGCCGTTCGGGAATCGCCGCGGATCAGAGGAAAGGTAAAGATGCCGAACAGGGCGTTGTCCGCCCAGTAGACCCGGTTTTCATAGTAGATCTTCTCTTCGTGTTTCATAATCCACGTACCGGTCGTCGGGAGCAGCCGGACAAAACTCAGGATCTCGGGGAAATCCTCCTGAAGCGCCGGACCCACGGGCGGAGGCGTCCGGGCATCGTTGTTGACCGCTACTCTGTAAATGCGATCCGCCTTCTCATGATAGCGGTCGTAACTGAGTTCGAAGCGGACATAGAGAAATATCAGCATGGCGCAGACCATCCCCACGGTCAGCCCGAGGACGTTGATCGCCGTGTATCCTTTCTGCCTTGTCCAATGGCGAATCGCTATGGTTACGTAGTTCTTGAGCATATCGGGAAACTGGAGATCATACCTTCTAGATCAGGAGGCATCCTGCTGACTTAGTGCACGCAATCAACACTTTACAACACAGCAGCGGCAATACACAGTTGACTTGCGCTTGCGTTCGGAATTTACGCTAGTGAGTCTGTATTTATACCAACGCCCAGATGCATAATGTATATTTCTCTTCATCGTCATGTTATTTGAAAAGACCTGCGACCGGATCGATCCCGTAGCAGGTCCGTGCTTATCCAGGGAGTTTCTGTAATGGCAAAACCCGAGATCAAGACCACCGTCGTCGGCAGCTATCCCATCCCCGACTGGCTGGCAGCCTATCCCAGCACGCCCAACCTGATCGACGCGGCCAAGGTGATCCTGAAGACCCAGGAACTGGCCGGAATCGACGTGCTCACCGACGGGGAGCTGTCCCGTTTCGACGTCGGCCACCCGGAGACCAACGGGATGATCGAGTATTTCATCCGGCCCATGTCCGGGATCACGACGGAGGTATCGCGGGAGATCCTCGCCGAATTCAGAGCGCGTGAGGGAATGGCTTTCCGTAGTACCCCGGGCGGCATCGTGCGCGGTAAGATAGGAGAAGGCGCGCTCAACCTCCCGGCCGCGTGGCAGTCCATCCGGCCGCTCACGGACCGCACCCTCAAGTTCACGGTCACCTCGCCCTACATGCTGGCCAAGACGCTCCTGGATGAGCACTACGGCGATCTGCGCGCCATGACCATGGACATCGCCGAGGTGTTGCGCAGGCAGGTCGCCGAGATCGACGCGCCGATCCTGCAGGTGGACGAAGCCAACCTCACCGGCCATCCCGAGGACGCGGACTGGGCCCACGAACCCGTCAATCACGTGCTCAGCGCCGTGCAGGACGAGAAGGGGCTGCACCTCTGCTTCGGCAACTACGGCGGGCAGAGCATCCAGTCCGGCCTGTGGAACGACCTGATGGGATTCCTGAACAACCTGGACGTCGACCATCTCGTCCTGGAGTTCGCCCGGCGAGGTTATGACGAACTGCCGATGTTCAGGGAGCTGCGCGAAGAGATCGCGCTGGGTGTGGGCGTGGTGGACATCAAGGACAACGGCGTGGAGTCGCCGGACGAGGTCGCCCGCCGCATCGAACACGCCGTCGACGTGCTCGGACCGGAACGCGTGCGCTGGGTGCACCCCGATTGCGGATTCTGGATGCTCCCCCGCAGCGTGGCGGACCGCAAGATGGCCAGCCTGGTAGCGGGGCGGGACCTCGTGCTGGGCCGGGACCTGGCGCTGGGACAGTAACAGCCCGTCCCCGCGCCCGGATTCAGCACGCAAAATCCGGCGGCTTCTTCCAACCTCTTTCTCACTCGCCGCGCAACACTTCGGCCGGATTGGCCAGCGCGGTCCTGGCTACATGGTAACCGATGGTCAGCACCGTGATCAGCAGGGCCACGCCCCCGGCGCCGAAAAAGATCCCCCACCCCAGGTCGATCCGGTAGGCGAAAGATTCGAGCCAGCGGCTCATGAACAGCCAGGCGGCCGGCCAGGCGATGGCATTGGCGAGGAGCACGAGGCCGACGAATTCGGCGGACAGCATGGCGAGCATGCGACGCACGGAAGCGCCCAGCGCCTTGCGGATGCCGATCTCCCGGACCCGGCGCTCGACCGTGTATGAGACCAGCGCGAAGAGGCCCATACAGGCGAGCAGCACCCCTGCCACCGCGAAAACCGCGAAGACGTACCCGATGCGCTGTTCGGCCCGGTACAGCCGATCGATATCCTCGTCGATGAAGGAGAAGGCGAAAGGGAAGTCCGGGAAATACCGCGCCCAGGCCTGTTCAATGTACTCCAGCGTAGTTTTCGTGTCCTCGGGTTGGATCCTGACCGCGATGAGTTGTCCGCGGCCGTAAAGGATCACGAGGGGTTCGATGGGCAGGTGCAATGAACGAAGGTGAAAGTCCCGAACTACGCCAATGACGGTCTGCGTCATGCCGATGCCGAACTGGACCTGTCGGCCCAGGCCCTCTTCGGGCGTATCCCAGCCCAGAAGGCGCATAGCGGTCTCGTTGAGCAGGATCTTGTCGGATTCGGCCTGGCTGTCCAACGGACCGATGAACGACCTTCCCGCCAGCAATTCGAATCCCAGTGTCTCCGCGTAGCCCGCGGCGACGATAATGCCCTGAAGGTCGTGCTTGACCTGTTCCGGATCTTCAACGCGCCAGGCCGTTTCGGAGGTCACCCACCCGATGTTCCCTTCCAATCCGGGCAGGTAGATACCCTGGCTCACGTCGGCTACCCCGCTGTATCCGAGTAGGTCGTCCTTCCAGGGCTGGTACTTGTAGGCCACCTCGGCGATCGAGGGTATGGCGATCACCTGCTCCTTGTCGAATCCCAGGTGCTTGTTCTGGATGTAGCTGATCTGGCCGAACAGGACCCCCGTGCCGATGAGCAGCGAGATGGATATGGCGAACTGGACGACGACGAGCACCTTCCTCGTAAGCGCCCGGTCCGTTTCGTTCGGCCGGCCTGGCCGGCCCTTCTTGAGACCGGGAATCGTCCCGGTGGACGAGAGCCTGAGCGCAGGATAGCCGCCGGATGCGAAGCCGACGAAAACCGCAATGGCCGGCAACACCACCCACCACAGGACATGCCCCATGAACCCGGCCGATGCCGGCATTCCCGTCAGCGCATCGAACAAGGGAGATACCAGCCAGACCGCCAGCAGCGCGATCAGCAGGGCCGCGACCGTCAGCAGCACCGACTCTCCCAGGTACTGCCGGACCAGGTGCAGACGAGACGCGCCAAGGACCTTGCGCATGCCGATCTCCCGCACCCGGTGGGCAAATTGCGCGGTGGACAGGTTTACATAGTTGATACACACGATGACCAGGATAAACAGCCCCATGGCCAACAGGATGTAGACATAGCTGATATCGGTATTGACGCCGGGCTCGTTCTCGAGGTGGGAATACAGGTGAATGTCGGTGACCGGTTGTAGTGAAAACTCGTATCGGCCGCCGCGCACCTTGAGTTGCTCTCCCACGTGCCGGTCCACGAGTTCGGGAAACTTCGCCGCCAGGTCCGCCGGCGAAACGCCTTCTGCCAGCATGATGTACGTGTAGAAGAAGAACGAGTCCCAGTTCTCCCGCGACCAGCGACCGTACTCCTCGTACCCCGATGCCAGCGAAATGAAGAAATCGGCCTGGAAATGGGTATTCGCCGGCATGTTTTCCATGATCCCGGTGACCGTCAGCAACATGAAGCCGTTATCGGCATCGATCGTCTTGCCCATCGGATCTTCGTCGCCAAAATACCTGCGGGCCGTATCTTCGCTGATGACCACGGTATACGGCGCTTCAAGCGCGCGGTCCGGATCTCCCTGGACCAGGGGCAGCCTGAAGAAATCGAACAGCGAGCTTTCAGCCCAGTAAACCCCTCTTTCGTAGTAAACGCGGTCTTCGTACTTCATGACCCAGGTGCCGGTCGTGGGGTGCATGCGCAGATGGCGCCGGACTTCGGGGAAGTCGGCCTGCAGCGCCGGGCCCACGCTGCGGGGCGTCTTGGCGTTGTCGTTAAACACAACCCGGTATATCCGATCGGCCTGCTCGTGGTAGCGGTCATAGCTCAGTTCGTGCCCGACATACAGGAAGATCAGGATGGCGCAGGCCAACCCGACCGCCAGGCTCAGGACATTGACCAACGTATAGCCCTTGTGTCGGCTCAGGTGACGCAACGCTATGGTCAGGTCGCTGTTGAGCATAAGTCACTTCCCGGTTGGGACGCGTCCGGTGACTATCCAGGTGATCTTTCACTCCGGCGGAAACGCGGCTGGTCCAACTCCGCACGCGGTAGCGCGGGTTCCCCTCGATCTCCAACTCAAACGCCCAGCATCCGCATCATCACCGTATATACCAGCACGGTAATCAGTACGACGCCCAGCAGGTTCAGCCAGAACCCGGCGCGGATCATCTGCTGGATGGTGACGTGGCCGGACCCGAAGACGATAGCGTTGGGCGGCGTGGCGACCGGCAGCATGAAGGCGCAGCTGGCGGCGATGGCGGCCGGTACGATCAGCATGAAGGGGTGCAGGTCGAATACCGGCGCCAGGGCGGCCAGGATCGGGATGAACGTGGCGGTGGTGGCGGTGTTGCTGGTCAGTTCCGTGAGGAAGATCACGAGCGCGATGACGGCCATGACGAGGAGCAGCGTAGGGATGCCGGACAGGATCGCCAATTGGTGTCCGATGTACTCCCCCACGCCGTTGACCCGGATGGCCGCGGCCAGGCTGAGCCCGCCTCCGAAGAGCAGCAGGATCCCCCAGGGGATCTTCAGGGCAGTTTCCCAGTTCATCACGAAAATCCGCCGTTTCACGTCCACCGGCACGACGAAGAGGACCAGCGCCGCGACCATGGCGATGACCGGATCGGACAGGCCCGCCAGCGGGTTCATGTCTCCGATCTGGACGTTCACCAGCAACGGCCTCGTAATCCACGACACGGCCGCGAGCAGAAACACCGCCAGGACGACCCTTTCCCCCCGCGACATGACCCCCAGTTCCCGGTAGGCCCTTTCCGTCACTTCTCTGCTTCCCTCGATGCGCTCGCCCCGAAGGGGATACAGGACCCGGGTCAGCATCAGCCAGACCAGCGGCAGGAAGACGGCCACCAGGGGGAGCCCCACGCCCATCCACCGCACGAAGCTGATTTCCTGGCCGAGGCTGGACTGGATAAAGGAAGCGAGGAAGACGTTGGGCGGGGTGCCTATGATCGTGCCGATGCCGCCTATGGACGCCGCGTAGGCGATGCCAAGGAGCAGGCACAGAGCGAAATGCGGCCGCGCCTTCGTTCCGTTGCCGCCGTTCCCGTCACCGCCTTCTCCGCTACCCATCCCCAAGCTTCCGGGTTCCACCTGCTCCACCAGGGCGATGATGCTGAGCGCGATGGGTAGCATCATGACCGCCGTGGCCGTGTTGGATACCCACATGCTGAAGAAGGCCGTCACCCCCATGAAGCACGCCACGATACCCGCCGGGTGGTCGCCCGCCGCACGTAGCGCCTTGAGCGCCAGGCGCCGGTGAAGTCCCCATCGCTGCATGGTCAGGGCGATGAGGAAGCCGCCCATGAAGAGGAAGATCAATTCGTGGGCGTAGGGCGCGGCCGCCGCGCGCACCGACGCCGCTCCGGTCATGGGGAGGGCAACCAGCGGCAGGAGCGCTGTGGCGTAAAGCTCAACGGCCTCCGTCATCCACCAGACCGCCATCCACACCGCCAGGGCCGTCGTGGCCCGACCCGCGTTAGAGAACACGACCGTCTCGCCCGCGCCGTTCGGATACGCGTGGGGCAACAGGCCGTAGAGCAGAACCGCGAGCAACGGACCCGCGATAAGGCCGATCCATTGAATGGTGGTTTTGAGGCTTTTGGAATTCGCAGAGATTTGAGACCGTCCCTATTTCAGGTGGACTTGGCTCACTACCGAATCGATGGAGACGGCACACCGAAGAAACTGGCATGCTTACACGGCAAGCATGGGTTAACTAAAGGAACAGTAGCGGTGATTAGTCAAGACAATAAGACGCTATGGATTGACCCGTCCGACCGACCAGGACTACAGGCGAAAATGCTTGCAAACAAGGCGCATTGGGACTATTTTAACTTCCCTATTTCGGATACGCCGGGAATCGGCCAAACCCACAGGAGGACCCATGAAAGACCAGATCGCACACTACGAGAACAAGCTGAAATACGAGATCGATTCTTATGACCTGTGGGAGTCCATTACCCTGGGCAAGGACATCGTCGTAGTGGACGCGCGGTCCGAGGAAGCCTACGCAGAACGCCATATCCCTGGCGCCGTGAACATCCCGCACCGGACCATGGACCCCGATACCACGGCCTCCCTGGATAAAGACGTGCTGTACGTGACCTATTGCGACGGCATCGGGTGCAACGCGTCGACCAAGGGCGCGCTCAACATGGCCAGGCTGGGTTTCAACGTCAAGGAACTCATGGGCGGCCTCGACTGGTGGATCCGGGACGGATACGAAACAGAAGGCCTGCAGGCCACCGAGGGCAGGGCACTGGTCTGCGGTTGCGGATAGCATTCGTTCCTGCGTCTATGCCTCCCCATCCCGCCTCCCCATCCTCCGGAACAGCGCCCTGATATCGCCCAGGGCGCCAACGCTGACATACACGGCCACGACCGCAAATAGCAGCAGGCAAAGCACAAAAACCACCGCCCAGAGCGTGCTCCAGAACTCCATCACGCTTCCTCCTTTCGGTCCGTGCGGGCCGGGTGCTCAAGACGGGCCAAGCTGTCCGAGCCGTCCGAGCCGTCCGGACGGTCCGGACGGTCCGGAAACACCAGCGATCCGGCGAACATGAGGACCAGGGCCAGCGCGGTGATGGCCAGCCCGATCTCGTCGCTTTGGTACATGCCCAGTCCCAGCGCCTGATTCACGGGTCCGAGGCCCGCCACGGCGCCGATGCCCGCGATGAGCGCCAGGTAGGCTCCCACGGTGCTCGCCCGCTTCCAGTACAACCCCGCCAGCAGCAGCGTGAAGGCGCCGGTGAAGTAGATGGCGCCGCTCACGGCCATGTAGTCCCACAGGTCCTGCCCCAGGTCGTACCAGAGTCCCCATACGAGCAGGAACAAACCGATCACCAGGATGAAGATGCGCGACAGCGCCAGACGCCACCGGGTGGTCAGGCGCTCGTTCGTGGCCGGCGCCACGACGTCGTGGGTCAGCACCGACGCCCAGCAGAGCAGGTAGCTGTCGTGGGTCGACATGAAGGCGGCGAGGAGCCCCGCGCCGACGAGGCCGATGATGCCGGTGGGCAGGATCTGGGACAGGAAGAGGGGCATGGCCTGCAGCGTCATCGTGGGGTCGGCGGTGGGCGACCCGGTTTCATCGAAGAAGAACCCGCGGAACTCGGGGTTGTTGAAAAAAAACGTGAGCGCGCAGATGCCGAGGAACTGGGGGATCATGAACCGGATCAGGAAGCCGATGGAGGACCACCGGTACAGCCGGCGCACCACTTCCACGCTTTCGGCGGCGCAGGCGCGCATGACCGAGGTCTGCCATACGGCGCAGGATACCAGCCCCGCCGTGAAGATCATCCACATGATGTAGGAGGGTCCGAAGCCGCTGCCTTCGAGCAGGGGATTGAAGCCGGGCTCGCCGTGGACGGCCGCCACGGTTTCGACGATGGTCGGCCAGCCGAGGGCGTACACCGCCATGCCGCAGGTGAGGATCATGCCGAAGGAGAGGATCACGAACTGGATGTAGTCGGTGATCACCACCGAGACCATGCCGCCCATGATGGTGTAGGCGATGACCAGCGCCAGCATGACGGTCATAACCACGGCGACGGCGTTGGGATCGGTCAGGCCCGTCAGGCCGGTCACGAACAGGGCGCCCGCCTTGAGGAACAGGCCCATGTTCAGGATGCCCGCGAAGGCGAGGAGCAGGCCGCCGAATACGCGCACACCCCGGCTGAACCGTTTCTCGTAGAATTCCGGGATCGTCATTACACCCAGCCGGCGCAGGGGCACCACGATGAAGCCGGTCATGCCCACGATAAAGGTAACGACGCCGGCGATGACCGCGATGTGGAAGGCGGCGAAACCCCCGGTGAATCCCTTCTGGGCCGAGTACATGACCGTCACCAGCCCCAGCTCGCTCCCGATCATGGTCGCCACGGCCAGGCGGGACTTGAGCGACCGGCTCGCCACGATGTAGTCCCCCATGTCCCGGATGTACCGGTTCATGTAAAGGCCCACGCCCACCGTGGCCGCCATGTAAACCGCGACGATCAGCCAGTCCAGGGTACCGAAATTCGTAGGGAGAGACGGCATGGATTGGTGGAGCCGAGATGAGTTCTGGATTACCAGGAGGAACCGTCTTCGCAGGCGCGCATTTCGTAGGCCCGCATTTCACGGGCCTGCATCGGGATCAGGCGCGCATCGCGTTTTCAGACGCGTATCGGGATCAGGCGTCTTCTCCGTCGGCGCCCGGAGCATCCTGTTTGCCTGCCGCGCGTTCCGGTACGATGTCCTCGCCCTCCCGGGCGATGTGCCGGGCCAGTTCCGGCGCAAGACCGACGTAATCCGCGGGGGTCAGGGCGAGCAGGCGCAGCTTGTCGTCGTCCGGCAGGTCCAGGTCGCGGATCAGGTCCTCCATGATCTCCTGGGTAATGGCCTGTCCCCGGGTCAGCGCCTTCATCCGCTCGTAGGGGTTCTCATGGCCGGCCTTGCGCATGACCATCTGCACCGCTTCCGCCAGCACCTCCCAGGCCCCGTCGAGGTCGGCGCTCACCGCGTCCCGGTCCACTTCCGCGCGTTCCATGCCCTGGATGGCCGAATGGATCGCCAACAGTGAGTGGCCGATGGCCACGCCGACGTTCCGCAGGGCGGAGGAGTCGCTCAGGTCGCGTTGCTGACGCGATACCTGCAGCTTTCCGGCCAGGTGTTCCAGCAGCGCGTTGCTGACGCCCACGTTGGCCTCGGAATTCTCGAAATCGATAGGGTTCACCTTGTGGGGCATGACCGAGGAACCCGCCTCGGTGTCCACCACCTTCTGACGGAAGTAGCCCAGGGAAATGTACGACCACATGTCCCGGTCGAAATCGAGCAGCACGGTATTGAAGCGCATCAGCCGGTGGAAGAGCTCCGCCAGGTAGTCGTGGGGTTCGATCTGTATGGTGATCGGATTGAAGGTCAACCCCAGGCGGTCCTCGACGAAGTGACGGGCAACGGCCTCCCAGGGCACATCGGGATACACGACGAGGTGGGCGTTGTAGTTCCCCACCGCCCCGTTGAACTTGCCGAGGTATTCGCTACGAGCGACCTGGTCGAGCTGGCGACGCCAGCGGGCGACGAACACGGCCAGTTCCTTGCCGACGGTGGTGGGCGTGGCGGATTGCCCGTGGGTGTGGCTGAGCATCGGAATGTCCGCCGTCTCGCCGGCGAGGGTGGCCGCCGCGGCGATCAGGTCCTGGCTTCCGGGCAGCCACTCCTGCTGGATCCCGTCCCTGAGCATGAGGGCGTAGGCGAGATTGTTGATATCTTCGGAAGTACAGCAGAAATGGACCGATTCGGTGACGTCCTCCAAGGAGGTCCCGGCAATGGCTTCCCGTACGTAGTACTCCACCGCCTTGACGTCATGGCGGGTTTCCTGTTCGATTTCCTTGATCCGCCCAGCCTGCGCGTCGGTGAAATCAAGGACCAGCGACCGCAGGAAACCGGTCTCTTCCTCGGAAAAGACACGCACGTGGCCGATCTCGGGCCGCTCCGCCATGGTGATCAGCCATTCGATCTCCACGTGCAGCCGGTACTTGATCAGCGCCCATTCGGAGAAATAGGAGGAGAGGCCCTTCAGCCGGTCGCCGTAGCGGCCGTCCAGGGGAGATAGTGATCGCAGAGACATGAGTCGCCCCGAATCCGGAACCTGCCTGTTTTCGCTTTGCCGCGGTTTCAGTATACCTTCCGACCAAGGGAGTCGGCAAGGTTCTTTATTTCAGCGTCCGGCAAAACGCCGGTTTCGTGGGAGCTGATCTGCTTGATTCAGTACGCACCGCCCTCTATATTCAGCCCACCTTTGTGACTCCGTTTGTGACTCCGCGCGTGTAACCTTTCTGACTCCGCGCGTATTCTCTGGGCTCCGCGCAGGTACCTCCATTCATCCGGCCGCGCGCGTCGCGTTTCGCGTTTGAGGTTCGCGCGGATGTTCAAAGGGTACGATTTCAGTCGGACACGGCTTATGTTCCCTGGAGCAACTGATCCGTGAACCGTCCATCCTCCTCATACGACGTCATCGTAGTCGGCGTGGGCGGCATGGGCAGCGCCGCGGCCTGGCACCTTGCCCGGCGCGGCTGCCGCGTGCTGGGCCTCGAGCAGTTCAACATCCCCCACGATCGGGGGTCTTCCCACGGACAGACGCGGATCATCCGCCTGGCCTATTCCGAGCACCCGTCCTACGTGCCGCTGCTCCGGCGCGCCTACGCGTTGTGGCGTGAAATCGAGGAAAGGGCGGGCGAGCGGCTGCTGCACATCACGGGAGCGCTGGACGCCGGCCCCGCGGACGACTGGGTCTTCCGGGGTTCGAAGGCATCCTGCGAGGAGCACGGCCTGCCCCACGAGATCCTCACGGGAGAGGAGGTGAACCGCCGTTTCCCCGGCTACCGTTTGCCGGAGGACATCATGGCGGTTTTTCAAACGGACGGCGGCTATCTCCTGCCGGAGCGCTGCATCGTCGCCCACGTGGAGGCGGCACAGGAAGCGGGCGCCGAGATACGGGCGTGCGAACCGGTATTGGACTGGAAGTCGAACGGCCGAAGCGTCACGGTAGAGACTTCGAAATCGACCTACACGGCGGACCGTTTGGTGATCACGACGGGCGGCTGGATCGGCAAGGTGGTGACACTGCTGGATCGGGTGGTGCAACCGGAACGCCAAGTCCTCGGCTGGTTTCAGCCCCGGCGACTCGATCTCTTCCTGCCAGACCGGTTCCCGGTATTCAACCTGCAGGTTGCCGAGGGCCGGTACTACGGGCTTCCGGTGCATGGCGTGCCGGGATTCAAGATCGGGCGGTACCATCACCTGGAAGAAACGGCGGACATGGACGGGATCGACCGATCCACCCATCCCCGGGACGAGGCCGTGCTCCGGAAATTCGCCGAACGCTACTTTCCCGATGGCTCGGGGCCCACCATGAGTCTCCAGGTCTGCGTCTTCACCAATACCGCCGACGGCCATTTCATCCTGGACGCGCACCCGGAGTATCCGAACGTCTACGTCGCGTCCCCCTGCTCCGGCCACGGTTTCAAGTTCTGCAGCGTTATCGGAGAGGTCATGGCCGACCTGGCCACCACGGGCAAAACCTCGCACGACATCGCCCTGCACAGACTGGCGCGGCTCAATTCCTAAATCCACATGGCGAAGGAATCCGGGGAAGCCAGCCGAAGCGCCTACCCCCTCAGGTCAGCCTGCTCGCGCAGGTCAGCGCCTATCCACGCGGTTCGTAGTTCAGCCTGAGATAGGTGACCGTGGCGTGGGCGACTCGAACGCCGGCGTCGTTGGTGATCACGACCTCGCCGTAAATGACCTTGCGGCCGTTCTTGATGACGCGGGCCTCGGCGTTCAGGGCTTCTTCGCTGGCGGCATGGAGGTACGTGACCGTCAGGTTGGTGGTCACCGTGTCCCGCGTAATACCGTTCAGCGTGGCATGGGCCATGTACGCCATGGTATCGACCAGGGAGGCCGTCACCCCGCCGTGCACAAGGTTGTAGGACTGGGCGAACCGGGGCTGATAAGGCAGCCGGCCATGACATACGCCTTCATCCACCTCGACGATCCGCAATCCGAGATCATGGACGAAGGGCACGCCGTCTACGAATTCCTGGAGCTCTTCGACGGTTACCTGGGGCATGGGAATTGCGTGGTCTGTTCGCCTTCCTGCGGGATCGGGACGGTCGGTTAACGCTAAGGCGGATGATAACCAGAAAACCGCCGCCTGTCCATTACTATATGGCCCGGCCGCGGACCCGGGCGAAGCGGGCCGCCTGACGGACGATGCGGACTGCCTGGCCATCACATTCCGGCCGGATCGGCGCGGGCGATCCGGGCAGCTCAGGCGGTCCAACTGTGCCATCACGATCCGGTCGGAACGCCCTCCCGGTTGAATCCTTCCTTGCTGTACGCGACGCGACCGGCGCCGAGGGAATCCTTGAGCGCATCCACCAGCGCGTGATGGGCGCCGAGCCGGTACCATTCCCCGTAACCGAACCGCTGGTACATCTCCCGCACCTGGAGGCGCTCGGTACGCATGCCGCCCGACCCGTCCCCGTCGAAATAGGTATCCACGACCACGGAGTGGCAGCGGTCCCGGATCGTTTCCACGAACGTCTCCGGGTCGTTGGGCAGCATGGGGCTGATCGTGATCCGGACCGCAAGGCCGGCATCCATGGCGGTGTCGAGCGTCTTGAGCCGAGCGGCCACGGACGGCGCATGGGGCGTTAGATCGCGCCTTACGGTCTCGTCGTGGGTTTCGAGCGTCAGGTTCAGCTCTACCCGGTCGATGCGCTTCAGCACGTCGAAGTCCCGGCGGACCATGGGGCTGCGGGTCTGCACGACGAGCCGGTCCGGTTGCAGACCGGCAAACACCTCCAGGCACCGCCGCGTGATCCGGTACTTCGACTCCGCGCCCTGGTAGGGATCCGTGGCGGAACTCAGGAACACCCGCACCTCTTTGTCCCTTCTCTTCAGCCTGGCCATCTCGGCCTCGAGCCGTTCGGGCGCGTTGATCTTGACGTCCACGTAGTCGCCCCACGCCCCGCCGTGGTAGAGGTGGACGGGCAGGGCCTGCACGTAGCAGTAGGGACACCGGTACACACAGCCGACATAGGGCTGCAGGGTGTGGGTAAAGCCATCCAGGAACCCGCCCGTGCGGGTCAGGATCGACTTGCAGGTTATTTCACGTACGTTTGTGGCCATTCGCTTCGACCTTCGGCGGCCGGGCCTTTCCCATTCTGCCGGATCTTCCCGCCGGTCCTGTTACGGTCACATCAACCCCACCGGGTCCACGTCGATTTTCAGATGAATACGCCGGTTGTCCGCGGCGCGCTCCCAGTGCAGCCGGGTCCGCCGCACGGTGTCGCGCAGGCGGACGGAATGGCTGCTCCGCGCGATGATCTGCCAGCGATACTGGTTTCGCACGCGGGCAATCACCGGGGGCGCGGGACCGAGTATGTTCAATTCCGCCGCGTACTTCCGCATGATCCCGGCGAATCGGCGCGCTTCCCGCATCACGTATTCGTCCTGCTCGCCCTGGAACAGGATTCCGACCATGCGCCCGAAGGGCGGATAGCCAAGCGCCTTCCTGTCGGTGATTTCCCGGGCGTAAAAAGACTCGTAGTCGTGCGCCTGCGCGCTGGTCACGCTGTGATGGCCCCGGGAATAGGTCTGGACGATCACCTCCCCGCCCAGCTTCCCCCGTCCGGTCCGTCCGGCGACCTGCGTCAGCAACTGAAAGGTCCGCTCGCTGGCCCTGAAATCCGGGAGGTTGAGCGACGTGTCGGCCGAGATGACGCCCACGAGCGTCACGTTCGGAAAGTCGAATCCCTTGGCCACCATCTGCGTGCCGAGCAGGATATCCGCCTCGTGATTGAGCACCTGGTGGAAGATGTCCTGGTGGGAGCCTTTCCGCGTCGTGGTATCCATGTCCATGCGGACGATCCGGGCGTCCGGAAACCGCTCCTTCAGTTCCTCCTCGACGCGCTGGGTGCCCACGCCCCGGTAGCCGATCGAATCGGAACGGCACTTCGGGCAGGCCTCCGGGGCCTGTTCCCGGTGATCGCAGTAGTGGCACCGCATGAACAGGCTGTCGGCGTGGTAGGTCATCGTCACGCTGCAATGGGGACAGGACACGGACAGTCCGCAGTCATAGCACTGGACGAAGGGCGAGAATCCGCGCCGGTTCAGGAAGAGGATGATCTGCTCCTTCCGGGCGAGCCGGTCCCTGATCCGGTCGGCCAGGGGAGCGGAGAAAATCGAAAGGCGGCCCAGCCTGCGCTCTTCCCGCATGTCCACGATCCGAACGCCCGGCAGGGGCCGCCGGTCCACCCGCCTGGTCAGGCGGCTGCACGCGAATTTTCCGTTCTGCGTATTGGCGTAGGTCTCCAGGGAAGGCGTCGCGCTGCCCATGACCGTCACGGCGTTCGCCATCCGGGCCCGGACGACCGCCACGTCCCGCGCATGGTAGAGCGGGGGGTCGTCGAACTGCTTGTAGGACGGCTCATGCTCTTCGTCGATGACGATCAGGCCGAGGTCGGACAGCGGCGCGAACACGGCGGACCGGGCGCCCACCACGATGCGGTAGTCCCCGGCGCGGGTCCGCCGCCAGGAGTCGTACCGCTCTCCCGAAGACAGGCCGCTGTGCAGGACGGTGACGAGATCGCCGAAGTGGGCGCGGAACTGCCGCACGGCCTGCGGGGTCAGGGCGAGTTCCGGCACGAGCACGATAGCCGATCGGCCCGATTCGAGGGTCTTTTCTATGGATTTCACGTATACGTGCGTCTTCCCGCTGCCGGTGACGCCGTAGAGGAGCAGGGACTTGAACGCGCCTTCGCCGATGGCGCCGTGGATCGCGCGCAATGCGGCGGCCTGCTCGTCCGTGGGATCGACCGCGCCGGGATCGGGCAGTTCGGCATCCCGGTAGGGGTCGCGTATCGTCTCGACCTCGCTGAGCGACACCAGGCCCTTTTTCTCGAGTCTTCTGACCACGGCCCGTTCGATCCGGCCCAGATGGCGCAATTGTTCCGTGGTCAGCCTGCCGTCATGCCGCGCCAGGAGATTGACGCAACTGGCCTGCCGGGGCGAGCGGGGGATCAGCCTGGAAATGATCTTCTCCGCATCCTCCCTGGACGGGATCAATTCGACCCAGGTCTCGTACCGGATGCCCGGACCTCCGCCGGAATCTCCGATTGATATCGATACCAGACCCTTCGCCTCGAGGCCTCGCAGGGCCGCAAAGGGCTGGCGCATGCGGGTCCGGCGCCTGAGACCGGACAGGGTGATGGCCCCCTGTTCGGGAACCTCGGCGAGCAGTTCGGCCTGGCGGGGCGCGGTGCGCCGGAGCCGGTCCATGCACTCGGGGGGACACGGACCGTCCCGGCTTACGATCTGATCGCCTTCCGACAGCAGACCTGCGGGGAGGGCCGCCTTGATCGCTTCGCCCCACGGGCAGAGATAATACCGGCCAATCCACCGCGTGAGTTCGAGCAACGTGGCGTCCAGGACCGGCTCGCGGTCGAGGACGTCCGATAGCGGTTTGTAGCGTTCCACGGGACAGGTTTCGGAAAGTCCCGTGATGACGCCGGTCATCCTGCGGTTCGTGAAGGCGACGGACACCCTGCGGCCGGGCAGCGCCGTGTCGAGGAGTTTATCCGGAATGCTGTAGGAGAAAACCTGGTCTACCGGAAGGGGGAGGGCTATTTCGGCAAACCGGACGGAGGCCGCCATAGGCTGTCACCGCCGTTTCAATATACCCGATAGAGCTGGTATCTTCCGTAGCCATCGAAGTCGACGAAAACGAAACTGCGGCTGATGTTGTAGTAATGCCACACCTGGTAGGGATGGGAGTAGGACCGGTCCCAGGTGTGCCTTTCCACTTCGTCCGGCGGACCATAGACGATGTAGATCCGCCCCTGGTCGCTGCGCCAGCCTTTCCTCAGTCCGTCGTCAAAGTTCTCGTTCGCGTACGCGATCCGCCGGTAGTACATGATCATGTTTTCGTTTCGATCCGTACCCGGCGTGGGGTCCCGCCTTTTCCAGAACGCTTCCAGCGCTTCTTTCTGTTCGCCGGCCGGGGCGTCCCTGTACTTCTTGAGCACGTCCAGTTCGTCGTTCTTGGCGATATACCTCAACTGCTCGGTGATCTCCCTGAAATTCTTGGCCGCCGTCAGGGGCAGCAGGAACTGCCAGGTGATATGGAATTCCGACTTGGACTTCGCCCGGTTCCGCACGGCCCGGTCGTCGACCTCGATTTCCAGGGTGTATACGCCCTGGGACAGTTCACTGGTGTCGAACCGGCCGCTGTACGCGCCGATATTGCCCTGTCGCTCCAGGGGCTCCTCCCGGTTCAACACTTCCCGGCCCGACGACGACTTGATCTTGTATGCCACTGTCAAGGGCTGTTGCGCCTCCTCGGCCGCGTCCGTATACACCTCGTAGTAGATGTACATGTCGGTGTGGTCCTCGCCGAAGGCGCGGGACAGGTTGGGAACGACCCGGATGCCTCTGCGGTCCAAGCCGACGTTGGCGGGGCCCTCCAGGACCAGGCCGGCGAATTGAATGTCGCTTATGCTGAGCCGGTCCTTGTAGTAATCCGGCACCTCGAAGGGCCTGGAAATGTCTTGCTGATCGCCCGCGTCCTGGTCATAGAGCGTGATTTGCAGGTCGTACTTCCCGGGCGGGAGGTAGGTGGTGTACAGCTGCGCGCGGGACGGGTCCATCACGCGCGTCTCGGCGTCCGTATCCACCACGACCGAATCCCGGAGGGTCTCGGCGGAAACCTGGTAGTCGTCATCGTCGATCACGATCAGGGAAAGTTCGAAACGGGCGGCGTAGCGGTCCCCGGACTTGACGAAATTGAACAGTTCGTTCGAAAGGCGGTAGTAGCAGTCGACACGCGTGCTGTCGACCGAATCCCCCCGGGAGGTCACGATATCCACCACCGCGAGCCCGGGGTTGATGCTGCCATGCTCGTCTGGAGGAGCGGGACCGGGCGGCGCCGCTCCCGCCGAGACGGCCGGAACCGTCAGCAGCAGCGCAATCCCGACTCCCCGCCATAGCCGGTTGCCGGTTTCAGTCATACGGACCATCGGAACCCTCACTGAGCATCTGAAGAACACGAATGCAGGCGAGCCCGGCCGGCGATCGACAGCGTCCTTCCCGCGATCGTCCGGGCACCCGCCAAAGGCGTCGATACGGTTGTTACGGGATACTGCTTTCAATATATTTGCATAACACAGGCCCACAAAGTTTTATTTGCTCCCGCGCAGCGGTCGAATCCCGACGAACCGATTTGACATTACGCTTTACCGCCGGTAGCCGGCCACATTATATAGAATCCACAAACCGCAGTATCGGTTCCCTTTTTGAAGCGGCCGAAGACGGTATCCAGGTGCCGAAGACGGTATCCAGGTGCCGAAGGCCGGTTCCGGCCGGTCGCGGTCGGTACGATACACCTGCAGTCCGGAAGAAGAAAGGATGGAGGCGTGAGCGGAACGAGAGTGGGCTTCATCGGCGGAGGCGGAATCGCCCGGGAACACATGAAGTATCTGTCCGAGATGGAGGACGTGGAACTGGCGGCGGTGGCCGACATCAGCGCGGACGCGCTGGATCTCTGCCGCGAAATGTACGGCATTCCCCACTGCTTCACCGATTACAGGGAACTGCTGGGCATGGATTCAATCGACGCGGTCACGGTCGGCACGCCGAACAGCGCCCATTGCGAGCCGACGGTCGACGCGCTCCGGGCCGGCAAGGACGTGCTGGTGGAAAAACCCATGGCGATCACGGCGGAGGAGGCGGCGGAAATGGTCAGGACGAGCCGGGACACGGGCCGCATCCTGGTCATCGGCTTTCAGCACCGGTTCGCGCCCGAGGCGCAGATGCTCAAGCGGTTCATCGACCGGGGGGAATTCGGCAGGATCCTGTACGGACGCTGTCTCGCGCTGCGCCGCCGGGGGATTCCGAACTGGGGCGTTTTCGGCCGCAAGGATCTCCAGGGCGGCGGGGCCTTGATCGATATCGGCGTGCACATGATCGAAGCGGCCCACTATCTCATGGGATCGCCGCAACCCGTCAGCGCCTTCGGAAGCGCATACACGTACCTCGGCGACCGCCCCAGCGACACCGTGTCCATGTGGCCCGACTGGGACCGCGAGACGTATTCCGTCGAGGATCTGGCCGTGGGGATGATCCGGTTCGACAACGGCGCCACGCTCTCGGTGGAGGCCTCCTTCGCGGCCCATATCGGCAAGGGCGAATGGACCTTCTCCCTCATGGGCGAGAAGGCCGGCGGCCAGTTCAGTCCGCCCATGGTCTTCAAAGACCAGTCCGGCACCATGGTCAACATGACGCCGGACTACCTGCCGGACACGGACGGCTTTCGGTACAAGCTGCGGCACTTCGTGGACTGCGTGCAGACCCGGAAACCGTCCGAGGCGCCGGGGGAACACGGCCTCCTCGTGCAACAGATCCTGAACGGCATCTACCGCTCCGCCGAAACGGGGCGGGAAGTCCCGTTGGAACCCATGATATGAACCACGGGAATCGCCGGGACTCCAGTGGATATCTGCCGGTTCCGAACGCGGATTTCGATTGCGGGGACGGCGCTTTCCAATGCCGGGAGGTATGCGTTGCTGACCGTTGAACAGCGGTCCTGCTGGCATGACTACGGTTCCGAGAACACCCCCCGGGCAGTCCCCGAATCCCACCTGTCGGCCACGATAGCGGCCATCGCCGCGTTCCTGGACCTGGACCCCGACGATCCGGCAACGTGGTACGAGGGTCCGCCGCGCCGTCTCGGATTCGTCGAGATGTACCATCACCAGTCCATATGGGACAACCGGCAGCATCCCCGCGTATACGAGGCCTTCAGGAGCCTCTGGGAGGAGGAGAAACTGTGGGTCAGCATCGACCGCGCCAACATGACGCCGCCCGAGCGGGAAGGCACGGCGCACGGGTTCAACGAGCCGCTGATACACTGGGACATCGACACCTCGGATCATCCCGGACGGTTCAAGGTGCAGGGGGTGCTGTACCTGACAGATACGGCGGGAAACCAGGGCGGCTTCCAGTGCGTCCCGGGGTTCCACAGGCAGTTTTTCGAATGGGTGAAAACCCAGCCTGCCGATCGTGATCCCTGGCGTCCGGACCTCGGCGGGTTGACACCGGAAACGATCCCCGGAAAGGCGGGCGACCTGCTCATCTGGCACAGCCTGCTTCCCCATGGAAACAGCCGCAACACGTCCGACAGGCCCCGCTGGTGCCAGTACATTTCCGCCAGCCCGAGCCGGGAGCAAGACGAGTCCATGCGCCAGCACCGCGTCTCGCTCTGGCGAGACCGCATGCACCCGGACGTATTTCCGGGCGATCCCCGCGGCGTCGAACGCCGGGACGGCCCCGCGCGCCTTACCGCCCTGGGCCGCCGGCTGCTGGGCCTGGATCGCTGGGAATAACCTTCCGTATTTCGATTCGGATAAGACCGATGGCGAAGCATTGTATTCCAGTGGCCGGGATGGTCTATACTCCGTCCTCTCCACAGGACTCCCGTACGATGAGGCGGGAACGGAGCGTGACCTGCTCCGTCGTATCTTCTCCACCGATCTGGCGAAGCATCAGATCCATCGCCGACCGGGCTATCTCCTCGTACGGGACGGCCATCGTGGTCAGCGCGGGCGACAGGTAGGCCGATACGTCTATGTCTCCAAAACCCACCACGGCGACGTCTTCCGGAACCCGAAGGCCCACGTCGCGCAGACCGCGGCAAACGCCGATCGCCGTATAGTCATCCCTGCACAGCAACGCGGTAAAGCGGTCCCGGAGGTTCTGGCCCTGGATGTAGCCGCCTTCGCCACGGATGCCCAGGGGAGGTATGATCTCATGCGGCAGGTCGTTGTCCCTCATCGCCCCGGCGTATCCTCTACCCTTGGACGAAACCGGGCTTTCCATATCCAGATTCTGGCCGATGAAGCCGATCCTGCGGTGTCCCAGCTCGATCAGATGGTTTGTCGCCTCGTAGAAATCGGCCTCGAGATCCAGAACGACCCCCGGGATGTGATCCGTGGGGTAGTGATACGTTACCACCGGAATGTGGTTCCGCACCATGCCGCGAATTCGATCCGATTCCTCTCTGTCGCCCCGCGTGTTGATCAGGAGTCCGTCCACGCCCCTTGAGATCAACTGCCTGATCTGCATGCCCTGGTCGTCCTGCGAAGACCGGGAAGTCCGGTTCACCGCCATGCCCATCAGCAGCCTGTACTGCTCTTTTTCCGCGACCCTGAGAATCTGTTCGGTCTGCGTTCCGTACGTTTCAAGCGAAATCTGGTAGGTGAGCAGACCCAGGGTGCCCGTCTTCCCGGTTACGAATCCCTGCGCCATCAGATTGGGGGTATACTGCATCTCCTCCGCGGTCTGCTTGACCAGCATCCGGGTCTTTTCGTTGACGAGATAAGACGCAGTACGGGATAGCGCCCGAGAAACCGTGGAATGGGAGATTCCCAGTCGCTGAGCAATGTCCTTAATGGTTACCAGCTTGACTCTCATGGACCGATCCGATCTACTTCGGTTTCGGGAACTGATAGGCAATCGGTTGCCATCCAACGCTGAACGAGCCCGGTTCGACCGATCCCGGATCGCTGGGTCTGAGGCATTCGAGTTTAAATGTGAATCGTGCTGGCTGGAACGCCAGGGCGCCTTGTTCGAATCAGTACGATGGCAGAGATTTATACCATCACTAAAGATAAAATGGGGCGGTCGACTGTCAAGAAAGTTGAGATTCGGGAATAGAGGGATAGAGGTGGGATCAGGTAGGGCCCGGAGCATGACTATGCCCGAGAAAATCAACCCGGCGAAGCCGATCGCGAAGGAGAAAGTTGATTTGAACGCCGTAGATCACTTCGGCGTCCGGGAGGAGTCCATGATGGCCGATCCACAGGATTCCCGTACAATCAGGCTGGACGTCAGGACGACCTGGCACACGACTTCCTGGCCTTCGATTATCTTCAGCATCAAGTCCATCGCCGTACGCGCGATTCCCCTGGCCGGCGTCGACTGCGTGGTCAGCGCGGGCGTCACGAAGGCCGATACGTCCGAATCGCCGCAACCCACGACGGCGACGTCCTGCGGTACGCGGATCCCCGATTCGCCCAGGCCGCGATACACGCCGATGGCCGTGTAATCGGTGCAACAAACGAGGGCGGAGTACCGGTCCTTTACTTCTCGGGACAGCCGATACCCCGATTCGGTCTCCTGTCGGCCGACGGCCAGGCTTTCAGGATGGAGACCGAATTCATTCATGGCGTTGAAGTATCCTCTGCCCTTGGAAGAACCCTGACCGGGTCCTTCCCAGTTTTCGCCGAGGAACCCGATACGTTTGTGTCCCAGCGCGATCAAGTGTTCTGTCGCCCGGTAGAACCCCGCGGCGAAATCCAGTACGACGCCCGGAAAGCCCCGGGCAGGATAGTAAAAGGTCACCACGGGTACCCGGCCGTCAACCGCGCCCAGGATACGTTCCGGCTCTCCCATGCCCCCTGTGGTCTGCACCAGGAGTCCATCTATCCCCCTTGATATGAACTGCTCGATCTGCGCCGCCTGATCGACCTCCGAAGACGAGGAATCCCACTCGGCGGACATGCCCACCAGGAGCCGGTAATTCCTTTCATCGGCGGCCCTGAGAAAGCTCTCGATCTGGGCGCCGGCCTGCTCCTGGTAGCACTCGCAGGCCAGCAGGCCCAGTGTGCCCGTTTTTCCGGTGGCAAATCCCTTGGCCAGCAAGTTGGGCCTGTAGGCGAACTCCTCGGCAATCTGCTCGACCTGTCTGCGGGTTTCCTCGCTTACCATGTGCGACTTGTTCCGAGACAGAGCGCGAGACACCGTGGAATGGGAGACCCCCAGGGTCTTCGCGATGTCTTTGATGGTCACCCGCTTCTTTTTCATCGGCCCTTTCCACCCTGGCTCGCCGGATCGGCTCCAGGCAACAGGGGTTCCACCGCGAACCCTGCCGATTTCCAGTACATCAAGGATCCGGAACGAATTACACACGTTTGCAAAACCAAATTTGGCGAAGGCCCGTCCACATGTCAAATCTTTTTTGAATCGGTTTGGGACTGGTATCCTATCTCGCGCCGCAGGATTCTCTTACGGTAAGATGCGGTTTGAAGGAGCGCTCCCGCGGGACGGGACGCCCCCGGAGTTGTCGCAGAATCCCCTGTACCGCAGCAAAGGCAATATCCTCGAAGGGGATGGAAAGCGTTGTCAGGGATGGGCTGACGTAAGCCGAGACTTCGAAGTCCCCGCAGCCGGTCACCGCCACGTCATCCGGCACATGCACGCCGGATTCGATCAGTGCCCGGCAGACGCCGAGGGCCGTGTAATCACAGCAGCATACGAAGGCCGTAAACCGGCCGCCCAGTTCCTTCCCCAGGTGGTATCCGGACCGGGTGCGGGCGGCTTCAACGGGAGCGAGGCGGGGAGCCAGGCCATGCTTGCGCATCGCGAAGCGATAACCCTTGCCCAGTGCCGGCAGACCGTCGGCCCGAATCCCGACTTCGCCCAGAAAGCATATCCGTTCATGCCCGAGTCCGATCAGATGCTCGGTCACCTCCTGAATGCCCGATGCAAGGTCCAGAGAAACGCCGGTCATATCGTCTGCAGCGTATCCAAAGGTCACGACCGGCAGTCCGCCCGGCGCGGCATGGACGGTCGGTGCGGACTCCGCTTCGTCGCCGATCGTCTGGATCAGGATGCCGTCTATGTCGCGAGACGTCAGTTGCATGAGCTGCTCGACCCGTTCGTCTTCCAGGGCGGATGCAGTCCGGTTGGCGGCCGCCGCGACCAGAACCTGGTAACCGTGCCCGCCGGCGGTCCGTACCAGGTGATGAATCTGCCTGCCGGCGATCTCCGATCCGATCCGGTTGGCGAGCAGCCCCAGGACGCCTCCTCTTCCCTTCACGAAAGTCTGCGCCATGAGATTGGGCGAATAGTCCATGTCTTCCGCGGCCTGTTCCACCAGAAGGCGCGTCCGTTCCTTGACGAGATGGGACCTTTGGGAAGACAGCGCCCTGGAGACCGTGGAGTACGAAATGCCCAGGCGCCTGGCGATATCCTTGATCGTAACCGGTCTGTTTCTCACGGGTCTGATTCCCATGGCCGTACGCAGTTCATGAAGGCGTGAAGACGCAGTGCTTTCTTCTCAGCGCACACGTGTGTATAAGCAACTGTGACAATATGTCGGGATCATTGCATGGTATCTCGAAAGCATGTCGGATAATTTGAATCTGCGGAATGGGTACCTTGCAGAAGTTGAACCAAGCCGTCGGGAACTACCGGTCCAGCACAGGCGGGAACGGCCTTCGCTGACCCGTCCCTAAAGTAGATACCAATCGGAAGACTTGTCAAGCAGCAAGGTGACGCGCGGCGGCCTCAGGTTTAAAGGCCAGTAGCGCGCCTGGCGGCCCGCCTCGCTTCGTACGAGAGAATAAAACGGTGGCGGACCACGCCTGCCGCATGGTATTTTGCCCGACACACCAGCGTGTCTACCTGGAATACTTTAATCGCCCTGGTCTCCCGGCCGCTTCCGCGAGACCCGTGACCATGCGTCCTCCACGCGACGCATCACGGAATACGCACCCATGAAACCAACCTCTTCGTCCAGTCCCTTCGAACTCGAAACCGAGTTGAGGCGCGACCTGGGCGTCGTTTCGGCTACGAGTATCATCGTCGGGGGCATCATCGGCTCCGGCATCTTCGGCGCACCGGCCGGAATCGCGCAGCAACTGGGCAATCCCGGCCTGTTTCTCCTGGTCTGGATCGTCGGAGGCGCCCTGTGTTTCGCCGGCGCGCTGTGTTTCGCCGAACTCGGCACCATGATGCCCCGCAGCGGCGGGCAGTTCGTCTACCTCAAGGAGGCGTTCCCCCCCATCGTGGCCTTTTTGTACGGGTGGGTGGAAGTCGTCCTGCTTCAGAGCGCCGGCCTAGCGGCCATCGGTGCGATCTGTACCAGTTACATGGGGTATTTTCTGCCGTTCATCTCGTCCCAAGTAGCCGTATTCGACCTTGGTTCCTTCGTTATCTCGTCCCAGCAGGTCGCCATCTGGATCCTTCTGATCTTCCTCTGCTTCGTAAACTATGTCGGCGTGCGGTTCGGCGGCCTGGTGATGAACCTGACCACTTTCGCCAAAGTTTCGGCGCTGGCGGGACTCGCGTTGCTGGCGATCGTGCTGGGGGGAGACGGGCAGCATTTCCAGCCGCTGGTGCCGCCGGATATCGACGCGGGCATTCTGACCATCCTGGGTCCGGCCATGATCGGCGCGCTCTTCGCGTACCAGGGATGGGTCAATACCAGCATGGTCATGGGGGAAGTGCGGGAGCCACAACGCATACTGCCCCGGGTCATCCTGTTCGGCCTGGGCCTGTGCACCCTGGTCTACCTGGCGGTGAACTGGTCCTACCTGTACATCCTGGGCATCGACGGTATCGCGACCTCGGACCGGGTGGCGGCCGATGTCGCAACATGGCTGATCGGTCCGGTCGGCGGTTCGCTGATCTCCGCGGCAGTCATGATTTCAACCTTCGGGACGATGAACGGCACCCTGATCATCACGCCCCGGATACCGTACGCCATGGCGCGGGCGGGCATGTTCTTCAAGTCCTTTACCCATGTACATCCCCGGTTCAAGACCCCTTCCCGCGCTATCCTGGCTACGACCGTCTGGGCCATCCTCTGGACTTTCCTGGGCAACTTCCAGGCCATCATCAACGCCTTCGTCTATATCGTCTACCTGTACTACGGGCTGAACGTCCTCGCCCTCATCGTACTGCGGCGCAAGCATCCGGATGCGAAGCGACCCTACAAGGTACCCGGCTACCCCTACGTTCCCGCGTTTTTCCTGGTGGTGGTCGCATGGGTCGTGGCGACGGTCATCATCCAGAACTTCATGCAGGCACTGCCCGGACTGGGCGTCCTCGGGCTTGGCGCAGTCGTTTACCTGATCTGGTTCCGGAAAGCCTGAAGCGATAGGTCTCGCGTCGTTCCAGCGCTGCCGTATTCCGGCCCATCTGTCTGTCGCCGTTCAGGGTCTATCCTGATTCACCGGCAGCAGTTCTCTCCGCCTTGAAACCCACCGCGAACAGGATCAGGACCAGGATGACCAGGACGGCGGGCAGGCTCCAGAACACCTGCCAGTCGGACAGGTCCAGGCTCCCCGTCGAATCCAGAAAGGTGTTGTAGACCCGGCCGGCGACCTGGGCGCCGATCAGCATGCCCAGGCCGCTGGATACGAGGACGAACAGCCCCTGGGCCTGTCCGCGGTTGGCGGGTGTGGCCTGCTGGTCCACGTAGACGTGGGCGGTCACGAAGAAGAAGTCGTAGCAGATGCCGTGGAGGATGATCCCCGTGACGATAAGCGACCACAGGGTGTCCGGCGCGCCGAGAGAGAACAGCCCGTACCGGACGATCCAGGCCGCCATCGCGATCAGCAGCATCCGCTTCACGCCGAGCCGGCGGAAGAAGAAGGGCATGCACAGCATCAGGAATACTTCGGACACCTGGCCCAGCGTCTGCGTGCCCGCGATGTTGGCGAATCCGGTCGCGCCGAGGTAGATCTGCGTGAAGTTGTAATAGAAGGCCAGCGGGATGCAGAGGAGCAGGGCGCTGAAGATGAACAGGTAGAACGACCGGCTTCCCAGTTCCTGCAAGGCGTCCAGCCCGATCACGGACCGCAGCGACGCCTTCCTGCCCGCGGCGGCCGGCGGCGTCCGGCCGAGCGTGAAGCTGTACAGCCCCATGACCAGGCCTGCGACCCCCGTCGTGTAGAGCGGCCAGGCCGTCTCTTCGGGAATGATCCGGCCCGAGAAGAGACCCAGGACGAAGCTGATGAAGAGCCCCGCGGCGATCCAGCCGATCGTGCCGAACACCCGGATCAGGGGATACTGCGCCTCCCGATCCTCGACGCGGTGAAAGGTGATGGCGTTCACCAGGCCGAGGGTCGGCATGTAGCAGATATTGTAGACCAGCAGGAGGA
>JAPOYX010000170.1 GCA_026706345.1 Gemmatimonadota bacterium
GGTCCTGGGACGGGTCGCGGAACCGGTCACAGGGGTCTGCCCTGGAGGCGACAAACCCGGTTACCGGCGCCAGGTTCAGGTGGAACAGCGCCGGCGCGCGGAACGAGGTGCCCACTGACGAGCGCATGCGCAACACGGGATTGACCGCGTAATTGAACAACAGGCGCCAAGTGGTATCGCTGCCGTAGGAACTGTAGTGAGTGTAACGAAGGGAACCGTTCACCGTGAGTTCCTCCGCCACGCTGACGGTGCCGACTTTGAAGCCCGACAGCAGCGGCGCCTCCACTTCCGTAAAGCCCTCTATCACCCGGTCATCGCCCGTGGTGGTCCCGGACGAGGTGAACCCCCACTGGTTGTCTTCCACCGCCGCCGGGGGAGGACGGTCATTGAGGCTGCGGTTGCGCCAGTCCATGCCTGCTACCGCGCGGACTTCGCCGGCGGGCATATCAAACAGGCGCCCCTCCATGGAAAACGCCACAGTCCACAAATCGTAAGCGGTTTTGATCTTCTGCCGGTCGCGGATATAGTCCGCCGCCTCCGCCGGGATCTCGCCGCGCCGCAGCGCGGCCTCGTTGAACAGGTCCAGGGGAACGCAGTCCGGGTCCGGGCCTTCGGCCAGGATGCGCCCTACCGTTGCACCTTCAAAATTGGCGCCGAACAGGAGCTGGCCCGGGTCCAGGACGCAGTGAAGGTTGCCGTCCGGCCCGATCGCGGAGGACATGGCTCGCGCCACCTTGTCCTTCAGCCAGACATCGTAGGTCCACTCGCCCCGGCTCCAGGAATAGCCGCCGTCAGCCTTCCAGGTGAACTCGCCCAGGTCCCCTTCCAGGCCCAGGCGCAGCGCGCCCACGTCATTTTGCACTTCCGTGACCGGGTCCAGCAGGTTATGGCTCATCACCACCGGCTGGGCAATGCCTCCGATAACGCCGACCGGGTTGGTCGGGTTGGCGGGGTGGACATAAGGAAACAATTGCCGGTGCCCGCCGTTGAGGTTCTCATCACGGTGCGTGAAATAGAACTCGTAGCTGGCGCTGACCGTCCCCAGCAGGCCGCCCAGGTCGAGATCCAGCATTCCGTCGCTGTACGCCTGGATGCGCCGGCGTTCCGGTATCAGGTGCTCTTCGGTCCAGTTGCCATCGAACCGGTATCCTTCTTCCGGCGCTTCCTCGCCGTTCCTGACGCCAAGCTCGCGCCAGGGAAGGCCGGTCCCGGCAAAGTCGGCGCCTGGATCGCGTACCAGGGAGATGGCCGGACCGAGCCCGTACAGGTCCACGAAACCGAATACCGGGCCGAAGCAACGGCTGCGCGTGGGCGCAAAAAGCGAAGGGTGGATTCCCCCGTCGGTCAGCGGGCGCTCATCGCAGAAACTGTAATCCTGTTCGTCCCGCCCCACCGGCCCGAGTGTTGAGAATTCTACCGCGGCGTCGATATAGCCACGATCCCAGGTCTTGCCGAACAGTCCGCTCACTGAACCGTAATCGAGTTCATCCTGGTAGTAACCTTCGAGAATAACGTCATCGAAGCGTTTCCTGGTAATGATGTTCACTACTCCGGCGATGGCATCGGCGCCGTAGATGGAGGAAGCGCCGTCCTTGAGGATTTCGATCCGGTCAATGGCGACGTCCGGGATCGAATTCAGGTCCACGCTGTTGACCTGGCCGCGGGTGCCCGCCGGCGTAAAGCGGCGGCCGTTCACCAGGATCAGGGTGCGGCCCGGGTCCAGGCTGCGCAGGCCGAACGTGTTGACGCCCGGACCGCCGGAGACAACGAATCCTCCGAACGTGTTGTCGATTTGCGTGCCGGAGGCCAGGGCGCTGGTCTGCAGTATCTCCGAGGTGTTGGCCATGCCCGCCAGGGTGGCGCTCTCGCTGGTGATGACCGTCACCGGCAACGCCGACGTGAACGCATCGCGGCGGATGCGTGAGCCTGTCACTATGATCTCTTCGGTCGCGCCCCCAGGTGGAGTAAGTTCCACCGCCTGTTCTTCATCAACCTCCGGGGCTGCTTCCGCAGCGTCAGAAGTCCGGCTGACGGCCTGCCGGGGCTCCTCTGTTTCATCATCCGTCCCCTGTTCGGGTTCGGACGCCCCCGGCGGAGGTGGTTCAGCCGTGTCCTGCGCCGCCGCTGCCGGCCCCGGCAGCCACAACAGGCCAAGAAAGAACAGGACTAGCAATGACACTTCTCGCCGCGTGATGGTTGCCGGTTTTCGGGT
>JAPOYX010000171.1 GCA_026706345.1 Gemmatimonadota bacterium
GCGGAGTTTCGCGATTACATCGTCGATTTCGGAAGGGGGAACGCCGGCCAGGAGGCCGCCGGACGTCTGGGGGTCGTAGAGGATAGTGTCCCGCCCGTCCGATACCCCAGGCTCCGCCTCGCCAAGTTCTGACTCCACCTGCCATCTCTTCTGCAAGTGTTCCCGGTTGGACGGCGCCAGGGTGCTTTCCACGCCGCCGGCAAGACATTCCTCGGCGCCCGCATAGCGGGGTATCCGGCCGACTTCGATCTCTGCACCCATGCCGCTGGCCTCAAGCATCTCGGCCAGATGTCCCGCCAGGCCGAAGCCGGTCACGTCGGTGACGGAAGGTATCCCGGCCTGCGCGAGGATCCTCGCCGCCTCGGCGTTGGACTGCAGCATGCCCTCGAGGACCGCGTCGACCCAGCTTCCCTTCGCCTTGAAGTGCATGTCGGCCGCGAGGATAACGCCCGTACCGATGGGCTTGGCCAGGATAAGCCCGTCGCCGGGACGCAGACCGCCCTTTCTGAACACGGCGTCGTTGTCGGTCAGACCGTTCATGGTCACGCTGACGGCCGTCTCCGACCCTTCGCTGGTGTGGCCTCCAAGGAGTGTGATCTGCAGCCGCCGCGCCTCTTCCGCGATACCACCCATGAGCTGTCTCAGGTCGTTCGCCACGAGGTGCTTTTCCGCATAGGGGAGCGTGACCGTGACCAGCGCGGAGTGAGGGTCTGCTCCCATGGCGTACAGGTCTGACGCGGCGTGGACCAGGGCGATGCGGCCAAAGAGATGCAGGTCGCCGGTGAAAGCCCGGAATCCGTCCACCGTCTGCACCAGCGACCGGCCAGGCGGAATCTCCAGGAGGGCCGCGTCGTCGGCATCGTGCAGACCGATCCGCACGTCCCCCCGGTTGAATACTTCCAGCTCGTCGAGCACGCCGGTCAGGACGGTGGAACCGACCTTGGCGCCGCATCCCGCGCAGCGCATGGCTGCCTCGTCCGCGTCTCGGTCGGATTCTTTACCGGCGGGGTGCGAGTCGCCGGCCGGATCCATAGGCGGCAGCAGCGCCGGTTCGAACTTCCTCATCCAGCGCCGGTCGATCCAGTCCTTCAGACGCCAGACCCAGGGGCCGTGAAAGGAAATGAACCGCCGGCTCGCTACGGCGTTCCGCGTTCCGGTCATCAGTAGCGCGAGCGCCGAGGTCTGGGGCCTGTACGGAACCAGGGATCGGTTTTCGAGCCACGCATGGATATTGCGGGCCAGGACCGGTCCCTCCCGGACCGCGTACACGCCCGATTTGGGCAGGGAACGGGAGGGAAATTCGATACAGTCCCCCGCGGCGAAGACATTGTCGTAACCCAGGACCTGGAGCGTGGGCCGCACCCGGATGAACCCGCCGTCGCTGGTCTCAAGGTTCATATCTTTCAGTAAATCGGGTGGCGCACCGCCCGTCGCCCAGAGCAGGAAATCGAAAGGCAGGGAGGAATGTTCGTCAAAATGAACGCCCGATTCATCCACGCCCGCAATCCGGAGTCCGGTCAGGCAGGTAATCCCCTTCTCGTCGAGATATCGCCCGATATTGCCGGCTACCCTGGGATTATGCCCGCTCAGTAGTGCGGCCTGCGATTCCACGAGCGTGATCCGGACGGGTGCGAAACGCTCCCCCCATCTCGAATGCATGGCGAAGGCCAGCTCCACGCCCGCCGCTCCGCCACCCGCTATGACGATCCGCAGGGGTTGTCCGTCGGGGCGATGGTTTTCCTCGAACCGGTGAACCCTTTTCAGCAGGAGGCCGAGCGGCCTCGTAGGCACGGCGTATTCCCGCACGCCCGGGGTGTCCATCCCCCTGGGAATCGAACCGATGTTGATTGAAAGGGCATCGTAGGCGAGGGGCGGCCGACCGTCTTCGAAGTGAACTTGCTGGATGGTCGGATCAAGGCCGGCTACTCGTGCCCGGACGAACCGGATGCCCGCCCAGGTACACAGCGGTCTCAATTCCATTTCCATTTCGTCGGGGCGGTACAGCCCGGCCAGACAACCGGGCAGCATGCCGGAATAGCAGACGCTGGACTCGTCCGAGATGAGCGTGACGCGAACGCCGCGCAGGGCCTTTTTCATGACCAGCATGCGGATCACCTGCACGTGCGAGTGGCCGCCGCCGACCAGCACGAGGTCTTTTTTGAAGGGGGTTGCCTGGTTCATGATGAGTTCGACTTCGATTCGACGCGCTCGAGCTGGCGGCACGATGTGGTGAAGGCATCACGACAATGCTGGATCCACGATCGCATTGCACTGGAGTCCCGGAGGTCCGGAAAACTCAGCGACCGCGAGGGAATGGAATATACATAGCGAAACCATTTAGACCAAAGACCATTATGACTTTGGTGGATGGGCGAAAGTGCCGGCCCTAGCGCTGGCTTTGCCGACCCGATGAAGCCTCTGCCTGGTCTTGACACGCGCAGTAAATTACCCTTGCAAAGATACCTTCCCCAATCGCGACGACTTAAGCACGAAACGTACGAGGAACTGCAACTTTCACGAGGAGAATCAATGGCCTTCAACATCAAAAAACGCGGCAAGCTGACCTACTATTACCACGGGGACAGCCCGGTGCTCTCGGCCCTGGTGACCGAGAAGCAGCCGGACGGCGATTTGAAGATCTATTTCGCCGGTCTCACGGGCGGTTATTCCGCCAAGGGTGTCCTGGAGCGGGACGATCTGATATCAATGGAACCGGACCAGGAGATACCGCTCGTCTTTCAAAGCTGGGAGAAGTGGCTGATTGATGCCGGGCTTTGCAAATCGCTCAAGGAGATCGATTTCATCGAGGTGCACGCCTTCGGCTGCCAGCCGAAATCGCCGAACCCCCTCGTGGACCCGGTGGGGTACGCCGCCGAACAGGACCGGCTGAAGGAAGCCTACGCCCGGGCCTATAGCGGCTTCTTCCGGGATTACCTGCCGGATAACGGCGTGCCGTGCCGCTTCACAGTCCATCTCGTCGACGTTCCCGACAAGGCCGCGTCCTACGAGTTCTATTCCACGGCTCTCTGGCAGCGTTCGCTCCAGTCCGGTTCCTCCGGCTGATGGGCGCGGAATCGGCCTGTCGGCTGACGCGGTGGAATCAATCAGTTCCTCCGGCTGATGCGTATGAATTCGGACTGTCGCGGTGGCCTGTGTGTTCGGAATCGGCCCGTCGCGACGGTTGAATCCCGCGACATTCGAGTACCCATTAGCGCCTTGACACCCGGTCGAATCGGAAACATATTCTCCGGGTTCGATCCATCGATTTGACTGACCGATTTGACTGACCGATTTGACAGTCTGATACCCAACCCCTTTCCCGTCCGCACCCCGGAAGGAGCGATGCATGGCCGCGCGGTCCCCGCAGGAGACGCTGGAAGCGTTGAAACAGTTCGATACCCCGACGATCACCAACGTGGTGGCGACCTATCCCACCCATCCCCTCTGCCTCGGCCTGTACAACCCCTGGTCGGAGAACTGGTACACCGACGAGTCCATCAGGTGTATCTATCCCGAACTCGGGCGCACCGTCGGCTACGCCGTTACCTGCGTCTTCGGACTGCCCGAACCGGGATTCAAGAACCTTTCCTTCCTCGATATCATCGACGCGCTGGACGAATCCCCCAGGCCGACGATACTCATCATCCAGCAGAAGTTTCCGCCCGAAATCGCCGGCAAAGTGGGTCTGGCGGGCGGGAACATGACGGCTTCCGTCAAGGCCGTGGGATGCGTCGGCGTGGTGTCCAACGGCCCCTCCCGGGATATACACGAAATCCGCCCTATGAAGATCCAGTACCTGCTCAGCGGCGTCACACCCGGCCACGGGGACCAGGCCGTACACGCGGTGAACGTGCCCGTGTCCGTGGGCGGGATGGACGTGGCTCCGGGCGAGATCATTCACATGGACGAGAACGGCGCGTGCAAGTTTCCGGCCAACAGGATGGATGCGGTCCTCGAGAATGCCACGGCCCTTGCGGAGGAGGAAGAAGAACGGATCGGCGCCTTCGAACGCGCGCGGTCGGCCGAAGATATCAAGGCGATCCTGGGTGGACACAGCTACGGCAAGAAAGAAGAATCTTAAATGAAGTGCGTCTTTATCGTACTGGACACGGTCCGCCGGGACTATCTGCCCGCCTATGGCAACGGCTGGGTCCGGACGCCCGCCCTGGACCGCCTGGCGGAACGCGGCGTCGTTTTCGATAACCACTGGGTGGGTTCACTGCCCTGCATGCCGGCTCGCCGCGAATTCATGACGGGCCGGTACAACTTCATCTACCGGGGCTGGGGCCCCATCGAACCCTATGACGACACCCTGCCGGGAGAACTGCGGAAACAGGATGTATTCACCCATCTGCTGACCGATCACTACCACTACTTCGAGCTCGGGGGCGAGAACTATCACACGGCGTTCAATACGTGGGATTTCTTCCGGGGCCAGGAGAACGACTGGTGGGCGTCCCACGTGGACCGCATGGCGCTGCCGGACCACCTGGGTCAGCTCAGCCAGCAGAATTTCGGCAACCGGAAATTGCAGCAGCGGGAGGAGGACTTCTCCGGTCCGAAGACCGCGCAGGCGGCCATCGAGTGGCTGCAGACGAACCGGGCATCCGACGACTGGTTCCTGCAGGTCGAGATCTTCGATCCCCACGAGCCCTTCTATTGCACGGACAAGTACCGGGCCATGTACGGGGATGACTACGACGGGCCGTTCTACGACTGGCCCAGTTATGACGAAGTGCACGAATCTCCGGAAGCCGTCGATCACATCCGGAGGTGCTATGCGGGTCTGCTCACGATGACGGACCACTGGGTCGGCCGGATCTTCGATACCCTGGACGACCTTGGTCTGTGGGACGATACGCTGGTCGTGTTCACCACCGATCACGGGACGATGCTGGCTGAACATGATTACTGGATGAAGAATATCATGCCGCTGTATAACGAGATCGTCCGGATTCCGCTGATCGCCAGTTTTCCGGGAAACGAAAGAGCCGGTACTCGGACCGACGCGCTCACGCAGACCATCGACCTGATGCCGACCTTTCTCGACTACTTCGGCGTGGAGCCGCCGCCCCACGTCCAGGGACTTTCTCTGAAGGACGTGGTGGACGGCTCGGCCGCCCGGGAGGACTGCATCTTCGGTTACTTCGGCATGGCGATGAACGTCACGGACGGAAGGTACGTGTACATGCGGAACCCGGTCAACGAAGATGCGGGGCCGCTGTATGCCTACACGGCCATGCCCACGGGCGGCCTGAACCGCTGGTATCCGAGAGAAGTGTACGACCGGGTGGAAACGGGCCGGTATTTCGGCCACACCTACAACCTTCCGCTATACAAGATTCCGACAGAAGGCAAGGTGCCCCGGCATCACCCCGATGAAGCGTCCTATGCCGGCCGAAACCAGCTGTTCGACGTGGTGAAAGATCCGGCGCAGCGGAACCCGATCGAGAATTCTGCCCAGGAGGCCCGGTTCGCCGAACGCATCGCATGGCACCTGAAATCCTGCGAGGCCATGCCGGAACAGTTCACCCGCCTGGGCATCGATCCGCCCGCCGCATAGTAGGGCAAAAACCATGAAGATGACACGAACCTTGCTCCCTTTTACGGCCCCGTTCCTTCTGACCTTCGCGCTGTTGCTGGTGAACTGCGGCGGTCAACCAGCGCCGGATGATTCCGACGAAAACACACCCGCGTCGGAGTTGTTCTTCGGCCAGACCGCGGAGATGAAGCAGGCGGCCCACGCCGCTTTGATGGAACGCCTGCCCGATGACGCCGCACCCCTCGAGTACCAGGTGTTCCGGTACATGGCCGCGGAACCCAAGAGCATGGACCAGGGCGTCTCGATCTACGTGGCGGGCGGGAGCGAATTCCACTTCGAGCGACTCGTCATGTTCGGACTGAACGGAGAGCTTCTCCCTGGCGCGGCGCATTCGTGGGAACCCTCGGAAGACGGAAAAACATGGACCTTTCACCTGCGCCGGGACGGGCGGTGGAGCGACGGCCGGCCCGTCACCGCCCACGATTTCGAATACACCTTCAAGCGGTTTCT
>JAPOYX010000172.1:0-12350 GCA_026706345.1 Gemmatimonadota bacterium
ATCTTTGTATGACCTGTATCGCAATTAGTACTAATATCTATTTATTTGTACAATCTGTCCATGGCAATTGTACAACACTCTTTTCATTTGTACATTGGTGTTTTTGCTCCATTCTAGCCCGATTTATAGCTCCTGGCCTCAAATTCCATCGTTTTCCCCTCCAAAACCCTACTTCGCATAATAGATATTATGTAAATCTATTTCGCCTCTAATCCGGTTCCCAGAGGGTCAGGGGGTGGCTCGAAACTACCTCGAAAACCCGATTTTCGGCCTGAAACTCGCGTTATTCAGTACTTCATTCTTACCGAGATCGGTTGAAATCCAGTTCTGGGCTCTGTTCGCCGACCTATTTTGTCGTTTCATGCTTGTTTTTGACCTTTGTACAAAAAATATACATTCTGTACGGTTGATCCACTGGATATGTACAATAATAACTCTAGTTGTACGGTTTCTTCTTGGTTTTGTACAAAATTATTATTAATTGTACGAGCCGCATGAACACCGGAACTCCGACCACGATACTTGTGTCCTACTGAACGTCACTGAACCGATCATCCGGTTTCCAGAGAATCATAGCTCCAGTCATCCAGCGGGGTGAGTTGAGAACTATCGAACTCGAATCCGACCCCGAAGGGACTCGTGGTGACGCTCTCCATGTTGATCCGGCCCTGGCGGATATTCATGCATGGAAACCCATCCGCGTGCAAGCTGAACAGGTCCGGGTGGCATTTCACCATCATTTCCTGTATATCTTCGGGCCAGACGGTGATGCCCTTGAAGTAATGATGGCTGTTCCGTTCGGTATGGTCAACCCCTAATGTCGCCAGCACCGCGAGGTCCTGCGCCAGGGCAACCGGCGCTATGTTGGACAGATCCTCGCTCGTCAACACGTATTCACGTTCCGGATGAAGATTCGACAGGTATTTCAAATAGGCCGCGTTGGACAGGCCCTTGAATACCCCTTTGCAGTTCTTGTAACTCGTACCCGCATATCCGATGTCGACGGCCCTCTCCACGTCGCCTATGTCTCCATCCGATTCATCGATGATGAAGGGAGGACGGTCCGGCCAGGCCTGGAAGTGCCGCCTTACTTCTTCGTCCAGCGCGATGTTGCGGTGAAGGGGCTGCTCAATGCAGATCAGCCGCCGCAGAAACCCGGTCAGACCGCGGTCCGCCCGCAGTGCTTCCCAGAAAGACCGGAACGACTCCATGTCGCCGTAATTCTCATTGCCGTCCAGGGTGAAGGCGTAGCGGTCCAGGCGCCCGCCGATGATCGCGGCCGTCTGCTTCAGGCGGCTGAAATCCCGTGCTTCATCGCCGAACAGCTTGATCTTGAAGTACGTTATGCCATAGGAATCGATGACCTCGTCCAGCGATTGGGGCAACCCATCGTTGCACAGCTCTTCCGCCGGTATATCCGGCCTGGTCAGGGGGTCTCCCAGTCCAACGGTATGGCGCACGCTGGTGACCGTTATCGGGGCGTCGGGCAACACGTCGGCAGGTTCCAGGCCCTTCAACTGTCCGTTGAACGCGTCAAAACGAATGCCGAAGGCGTTGGATCGCAGGGCCTGGCCGAAATTAGTGCCCTGTAAGCGGCAGAAAGCCTCTATCATGGCTCTTTCCACCAGGCTCGTGCCCAGACCCCACAGGAGGGGCGCAAATCCTCTCCCGGTGCCCCAGGATTTCTGTTCCCGGTATAACTCCTGCCAGAGTGTGAACAGATCGGAAACGGGTCCAATGGTCAGCGCGGCGTCGCCGGCGTGACGTATGACGGCGATCATGTCCCCTACTTCTTCCTCGAGGGACGTCTCCGGGTTCTTCGTGAACCACTTCGGGGGGAGATGGTCGGCCGCGTAACCCTTTCCAGTCCGGCCGTTTACCTCGAGTACCATGCCGAGTACCAGGTGCGGCACGGCGGTCATGGTCGATATGCCGAATTTGAAAGGCATGCGCGTGCGCATGTTCTGGATGCGAAGGTCGATCTCTTTGATTCGGATCATAGTTTCTCGCCTGCTTCCTGCCCGCTCATCCTGCCTGGCATGAACGAATCAGCTCCTGCTCTTGATCATTCCGCTCAGAAGCGCCACGACGACCGAGATGATGAACGATGCGATCAGGGCGTCCCAGAAGCCCCCCACGTCGAACCCGTTGACCAGCCACGCGGCCAGGGACAGCATGCACGCGTTGATGACGAGGAGAAACAGGCCCAGCGTGAGCATGCTGATGGGCAGGGTTAGGAGGACGATGATGGGCCGCACGATCGTGTTGATGAGGGCCAGGACGAGGGCCGCGATGACCGCGGTGGTGACGGAATCGACCTGGATGCCGCTGTACACGTTGGTCACCAGGAGAATGGCCAGGGTCGTAAGAATCAGTCTCAGTAACATAACGATTTCCGTTCGTGCCGTTTCCGTTCGTGCCGTTTCCGTTCGTGCCGTTTCCGTTCGTGCCGTTTCCGTTTCGCGCCGCGGCTGGAGCCACGCCCGGCTTACGCGTGGTGCTATCTTCCCGTGTGGCCGTATCCGCCCGCGCCTCGCCCGGTTTCGTCGAGGCGGTCGACCTCTTCGAAGACGACGGATGGCAAGGCGCCGATGACAAGCTGGGCGATCCGCTCCCGGTCGCTGACCCTGTACGGCTCATCGCCGAAATTAAAAAGAATCACCTTGATCTCTCCACGGTAGTCCGAGTCGATCGTGCCCGGGCTGTTCAGCACGCCGATCTTGTGTTTGAGCGCCAGGCCGCTCCGGGGACGTACCTGCCCTTCGTATCCCGGAGGCAGCGCGATGGCGTATCCCGTCCCGATCAATTCGAGCTGTTTTGGCGCGATTTCCACGGGCTCGTCGACACAGGCGTACAGGTCGAGCCCCGCGGATCCGGGTGTCATCCTCCGCGGCGCCGGATGAACACTGTCGGGCCGGGTCGAGGCGATGGGTATGACGACGGGGGTGTTCATGGGCTGCTCCCGGCTACGGTTCATGGGCCGCACAAAGAGCTGCTCTCGGCCTGCTCTAATTGGCCACTGGTCACCGGCTCACGGACTATTCAAAGGGCTGCGCACGGACCACTGAAAATGGCCGTCGCTCACGGGCCGCTCAAAAGGTGCTTACAGGTCACTCACAGGGCGATATCGTCTTCCGACACGGGACCGACGGCCGCCAGGTACGTGTTTTCCGGCGTGAAAACCGCCTCGGCCAGTTCGGTAATATCGGCCGTGGTCACCTCTTCCAGCTTCCGGACGGTCTCGTCCACGCTGGAATAGGCGTTATCGTAAATTTCCGCCCTGGCGAGCCGGTTCATCACGCTGCCGGACTCCTCCAGCGACAGGTACAGGCTGCCGGTCAGTTGAGACCGCGTATCGCGGAGTTCCTCCTCCGGGACGGGTTGCTCGCATAACATCCGGCACTCCTGCCGGATCAGGTCGATCGTACGTTGTGCGTCCTTCGGGTCCACACCGGCATTGATGCAGATCTGGCCGGTATCCCGGTAGAAATCCAGGTCCGAATAGATCGAGTAGGCCAGGCCGGCCTCTTCGCGGATCTTTTGAAACAGCCGCGAGGTCATCCCGCCGCCCAGCAGGGCGTTCAGCAGGAACAGGGTGTACTTCGATGGATGGCCGTAGGGCAGGGCGACGCCGCCCAGGCAGAGATGTACCTGGGCTATGTCCTTGCTCAGCACCCGCTTGTCAAGCCGCCTCGGATCGATCCGGACGTCCGGATCGGCATCCGGAACGCCCCCGGAGAAATTGTACTGGTCACGTACGAGATCGACCAGGGCCTCGTGATCCACGCTGCCCGCCGCAATAACGTATATGCGATCGTTCCGGTAACGGGCTGCAAGGTAAGCGACGAGGTGATCTCGCGTGAAGGACGAGACGGAGGGCGCGTTGCCCAGGATCGGCCGGCTCAGGGGATGGGGCCGCCAGATCAGATTGGCGTAAAGCTCGCTGACCAGGTCTTCCGGGTTGTCCTCGAGACCATGTATCTCCTCGATGACCACCATCTTTTCCTTCTCGATTTCATGGGGGTCGAACTTCGAGGACTGCAGCAGGTCGCCGATTACGTCCACCGCGACGGGCAGGTGGCTGTCCATCACGCGGGCGAAGTAGCAGTTGAGTTCCCGGCCGGTAAAGGCGTTGAGGTACCCGCCCAGGCTTTCGATGCTCTGGGCGATCTGGTACGCGTTGCGCTTCTCGGTGCCCTTGAATACCGCGTGTTCGAGAAAATGGGCGATTCCGGGCTTCTCGGCGGGTTCGAATCGCGTGCCGGACCACACCCATATCCCCATCGTCACGGAACGGACGTGCGGCATGTACTCCGTAACCACCCGGATGCCGTTGGGAAGCACGGTTTTTCTGGAACGGTCGGTGGATTCTGGCAAGGGAGGGCCGTACAGGATAGATCGCCACCATGGCGCCGGATCGGTTGACACCCCGGTTGACCCCATGGTGGCGGCGTTCGGATCCTTCGCTCCGTCTAATTCGCGGAGAGCACTTGCTTTCGACTCAACTTGACTTTGCCCTGATCATCGATATTGATGATCTTCACGGTCACCTCGTCGCCTTCGTTGGTCACGTCCCGCATGGAATTCGTACGATGGTTTTCCCATTCGGAAATGTGCACCAGGCCGTCCTTGCCCGGAAGGATCTCCACAAAGGCGCCGAAATCGACGATCCGCTTCACAGTACCCTGGTAGACCTTGCCGATCTCGGGCTCTTCCGTCATGCTTTCGATGATCTGCTTGGCCTTTTCTCCGGCGGCCGCGTCTACGGCGGCGATCGTTATCGTTCCATCGTTCTCGATATTGATCTGGGCGCCCGTCTCCTCCTGGATGCCGCGCACCACCTTGCCGCCCGGACCGATCACGGAACCGATCTGGTCCTGCTTGACCTGAACCGTCAGAATGCGTGGGGCGTACTCGGACAGTTGCGGCCGCGTTTCCGCGATGGTCTCGGCCATCTTGTCCAGAATGAACAGCCGTGCCTCCTTCGCCCGGGCGAAGGACTCGCGGATGATCTCCTCGTTCACCTCCATGACCTTGACGTCAAGCTGCACGGAAGTGATGCCCTCGCGCGTGCCGGCGACCTTGAAATCCATGCCGCCCAGGTGATCCTCCACCCCCTGGATGTCGACCAGGTACTGCGGCTTGGGATCGTCCGGGATCAGGCCGATGTTCACCCCGGCGACGGGGCTCTTGATCGGAACGCCCGCGTCCATCAGGGACAGGGTCGCGCCGCATACCGTGGCCATGGACGATGAACTGTTGGATTCCAGGATCTCGGAAACGATGCGAATGGTATACGGGAATACATCCTCCGAGGGGATCACGGGTGCGATGGCGTGCTCCGCCAGCGAACCGTGCCCGATATCTCGCGGACGGGGTCCCCGGGCCATGCGTACCTCGCCGACGCTGTACGCCGGGAAATTGTAATGCAGCATGAATGACTTCAGCGAATCGCCTTCGAGATCATCCTGCTTCATCTCGTCCTGCTTGGAACCCAGCGTCGTCACGGTCAGGCTCTGAGTCTCGCCCCGGCTGAATATCGCCGACCCGTGCGTCCTCGGCAAGACTCCGACTTCCGACCAGATGGGCCGGATATCATCCATGCCCCGGCCGTCGACGCGCACGCCTTCGTTCTTGATCATGTCGTGCATGTCGGCGCTCTGCACGTCCCGCACCAAGTCGCGAATAATGTTCTCGCTGTCCGGATACGCTTCCGCCAGTTGCTCGACGGCCAGGTCCGCGGCCCGGCTGAAACAGTCGCCACGCGCCTGCTTCTCGCGCGTCCGGTTTCCTTCTTTGACCAGGGGCAGGGCGATTTCGCGCACTTTGTCAGCGAGTACGGAATCCGTCTTCGGCGAATCGTATGTACGCCTTTCGGGCGCGCCCACCATCTGGCGCAGTTCTTCGATCTTGCCGATGACCGCCTTGATGTTTTCGTGGCAGAGCATGATCGCGTCGGTCAGGTCTTCTTCCGATATCTCATGGGCACTGCCTTCCAGTGACATGATGTGATCCGGCGTGCCGGTCACGACGAAATCCAGGTCGCTTTCCTCCAGGTCGCCGTAGGTCGGATTAACGACGAATTCGCCGTCCACCCGCCCCATACGGATCGCGGCCAGAGGCGCCTTGACGGGAATATCCGAGATGTGCAGGGCCGCCGCGGCGCCGATAACGCCCAGGATATCGTGGTCGTTTTCCATGTCCGTCGACAGCACGATTATGGAAACCTGCGTCTCGTAGAAATAATCCTTGGGAAACAGCGGCCGAATGGCGTGATCCACCTGGCGCCCGCTCAGGATTTCCTTTTCGGACGGAGGACCTTCTCTCCGCAGCCGTGCGCCGGGAATGCGTCCCGCCGCGTACATTCTCTCGCGATAATCCACCATCAACGGAAGGTAATCTCTTCCTTCGACGAACTTGTTCTCTGAAACGACATTGGCGAGAACGACACTCTCCCCATACTGCACCCACACCGATGAATCCGCCTGCTTGGCGACTTTTCCGGTTTCGAGGGACAGCGTTCTTCCGGCCAGTTCGAGCTCAACACGATGTGCCATAATACGAGTTTTTCTCCTTGAAACGTCAACAGATGGCTACTGTGCCATCAACATCGGGTCCTATCCGCTTACCCGCGGATACCCAGTTCCTTGATCAGTTTACGATACCGTTCGATGTCGTGCCTGCGCAGGTAGGTGAGCAACCGGCGACGGCGCCCTACGATCTTCAACAAACCGCGCAGCGAATGATGATCCTTCTTATGGACCTTGAAATGCTCCGTCAGTTCGGTAATCCGCGCGGTCATGAGGGCGATCTGCGCCTCGGGAGACCCCGTGTCCTTCTCGTGACGGCCGTGTTCGGCAAGGATCTGCTCTTTCTGTTCTTTCTCAATGCTCACTAAACGATCTCCTTAAAATGGATTGACTGTGATCGACGGCTCTTCGCGGACCAAAGGGCCCGCCAGTTTCGATCACGCTTTCAACATATTGTATGTCGTATGCACGTCCTTTGTAATCTGGTCCTTGAGGGCTTCGACGGACGGGAACCGCTTCTCGTCCCGGATCCGCTCCACGAATTCAACCTCGATCGTCCGGTTGTAAAGGTCACCATCAAAATCGAGTATATGTACCTCGCAGTGCTCACGGCTCTCTCCGAACGTGGGCCGCGTCCCGATGTTCATCACGCCGTTCATCGCCTTATCGTCCAGATGCACCCGCACCGCGTAGACGCCCCGCTTCGGAATCAGCGCATGGGGGTCGTGCGCCGCCACGTTCGCGGTGGGAAACCGCAGCTGCCTGCCCCGTCCGTCCCCGCGGACCACGGTGCCCGCAATCACGTAGGCATGGCCGAGCAAGCGTTCGGCGGCCTGGATCTCTCCCGCGGAAAGGAGGGCACGAATATGACTGCTGTTTACGGAACTCCCTTCCATTTGTATCGGTTGAACCACCTGGACGGCGAAACCGTACCGCGCGCTCAGCCGCTCCAGCAACAACCGGTCTCCCCGTCCGTGCCTTCCGAAATTGTGGCTGTAGCCAACGATGATCTCCCGTATATCCAGCGCATCCGCATAGGTCGCTTTAACGAAAGATTCCGCCTCGATCCGGGCAAACTCGTCCGTAAAGGGAATGACGAGTACGGCGTCGATTTCATACCGCGACAAAAGCGCCAGTTTCCGGCTGGTCGGCGTCAGGATCGGCAGGGACGGCTTCCTGCCGACTACCAGCTGCGGATGCGGGTCGAACGTGACGACCATGCAGGGGGCGCGCAACGCGCGCGACCGGTCTATCGCCTGCTCGATAATGGCCCCGTGCCCCCGGTGTACCCCGTCGAAGTTGCCCGCGGCTATCACGGCCCGGGGACAGCGCCTCGCCGCGTCTTCCACGGAGCGAAGGACCGTCGTCAACCTTCGTCTTCCCCTCTCTCCGCCGTAACCCGGTCTACCTGACCCTCCGGGTTCTCTTCCGTGTGTTCGATGCTCCTCATGACGTTCGAGATACGCTGTGCGTAGTCGAAGGACTCGTCGTATCGGAAGATCAGTTCCGGAACGTGCCTCAGTTTGATCCTCCGTCCGAGCTGCGTCCTGATGTACCCCCTGGCCCTTTCGAGTCCCTCCAGGCTGGCCTCCTGATCCGCCTTGGATCCGAGCACGCTGAAGTAGATCCGGGCGTGTCTCAGGTCGATGGACACTTCCACGGAGGTCACCGTCACGAATCCGATACGGGGATCCTTCATTTCATGCTGAATGATCTGGCTGACTTCCTGCTTGACCAGGTCAGCCACCCGTGCCGTCCGGCGGTGTGCCATGTCCGTCTCCTAGTACCACTCGAACGCGTGATCCAGGACCTGCAGCCTGGGCTCGGCGTGCACGAGATTCAGGACCTGCTGCAAGGTCCGGTCGACGTATCCTTTCTCCTCGGACACCATGGCGAGCCCCAGGGTCGCCCGCTGCCAGAGCGACTGGTGGTCCACCTCGGAGACGGACACGTTGAATCGGTTCCGGATCCGGTCCTTCAGTCCCTTGATCACCTGCCTCTTGGCCTTCAGCGAGCGGCTTTCGGGAAGAAAGACGTCGATCCGGCAAAGCCCCACGATCATGGTTCGCCTAACGCGTCTGGAGTTGCCTGGCGACTTCCCGTGTCTCGTAGACCTCGATGGTGTCGTCCTGCTTGACGTCCTGGAAACCCTCGACGGTCAGGCCGCATTCAAACCCGGACTGCACCTCGCGGACGTCCTCCTTGAACCTCCGCAGGGAACCCACCGTGCTTTCGTAGACGACGATCCCGTCACGAATGAGACGGATGTTCGCGTTACGGGTCACGTTGCCCGACTGCACGTAACATCCCGCGATGGTGCCCACGCGGGGCGCCCTGAATATCTCCCTGACTTCCACCACGCCCACCACCTGCTCTTCGATATCGGGTTTCAACATGCCTTCCAAGGCGTCCGTGACGTCCTGGATCACCCGGTAGATGATGTCGTACAGGCGGATATCGACCTTTTCCCGCTCGGCAAGCGCCCGCGCCTGGGCGTTCGGCCGCACATGAAATCCTATGATGATGGCATTCGACGCGGTGGCGAGCAGGACGTCGGATTCGTTGATGGCCCCGATGCCCGTATGTATTATCCTGATTTTGACTTCGTCGTTCTCCAGGCGCAGCAGCGAATCGCTCAAAGCCTCCACGGATCCTCCCACATCGCCCTTGACGATTACGGGGAGTTCCTGGATTTCACCTTCCTTGATCTGGTCGTAGATGTCCTCGAGGGTGATGGGCTTGGCCTGGCGGAATTCGTGCTCCCGGCGCATCTGCCGGCGCCGCGAACCGATCTCCCGTGCCAGGGACTCCGACTCCACGACGGCGAAGGCGTCTCCGACCTGGGGCATGCCTGAGAAACCCATGATCTGCACGGGGGTGGACGGGCCCGCTTCCGCGATCCGCGCGCCCCGTTCGTTGAGCAGCGCCCGTACCCGGCCGCTGAACTGGCCCGCCACGAAGGGGTCGCCGACCTGCAACGCGCCCTGCTGAATGAGGACGGTGGCGAGCGTGCCCCGCCCGCGGTCCAACTCGGCTTCGACCACGACACCCTGCGCCCGCCGGTTGCGATTCGCTTTCAGGTCGAGCATCTCCGACTGGATCAGCACCATTTCCAGGATGTGGTCCACGCCCAGTCCGGTCAGGGCCGAAACCTCGCAGGCGATGACGTCGCCGCCCCAGTCTTCCACCAGCAGTCCGTGCTGGCTCAGCTGTTCCTTGATACGGTCCGGACGGGCCGTTTCGAGGTCCATTTTGTTAAGGGCGACGATGATGGGTACTTCGGCGGCCTTGGCGTGATCAATGGCCTCGATCGTCTGCGGCATGACCTCCTCGTCGGCCGCCACGACCAGGATGACGATGTCGGTCACCTGCGTCCCCCGGGCGCGCATGGCGGAAAAGGCCTCGTGGCCCGGCGTGTCCAGGAAAGTGATCTGGCCGCCCTCCAGGTCGACTTCGTACGCTCCGATGTGCTGGGTAATGCCGCCGGCCTCGCCGGCGTTCACGTTGCTTTCCCGGATGTAGTCGAGGAGCGAGGTCTTGCCGTGGTCCACGTGCCCCATGATGGTGACGACGGGGGGACGGGACTCGAGGACGGCGTCGTCTTCTTCTTCGTCTTCTTCGATGTACTCCAGGCCGTATTCGGACTGCTCCTCGACGTCATAGCCGAATTCCGCGGCGACGGTCATCATGGTATCCATGTCCAGCCGCTGGTTGATGGTGATCATAAGGCCGAGCTGCAGGCATTTCGATACGACTTCGGTGGGAGACACGGAAAGATGCTCGGCAAGTTCGCCCGCGGAGATGAACTCCGGAACGCGTACGAGGTTCGCGGACTCTTCGTCCGCTTCCCCCTCTTCCCGGTCGCCGCGGCGGCGCCGGCGGCGTGTCCGGGTGCTGTCCATCTGGGCAATAGTCCGGCGTACGCTGGCTTCCACTTCCTTCTGATCGACCTTCGCCTTCTTTTTCTTCTTGGATCGACGCCGACGTCCGCGGCCCTCGCTATCGCCTTTTTCCACCTGGGCGGAGGGCGTTTCGTCCTTCTTGGCCGCCGGTTTCGGTTCGGCCTTCTGCTTGCCCCGGCTCGGGCTGTCCTTCACCGCCTTCGCCTTGGCGGACCGGTCCGACGCGATTTTCTTCTTGCGGTCCTGTTCCTTGCGGGCCGCCAGTTTTTCTTGCTCGAACCGCATGTTGACGTCGAGGACCATCTTTTCGTCCATGACGCTCATATGGCTCTTGACCGTGTGGTTCAGATCGCGGAGCATCTGGACGAGGGCGTTGCTTGATATATTGTATTGCTTTGCTACTTCGTAGATTCTCTTCGACGCCATACGCTTAAACGTTTCCTCTATTCTTGCCGGATGTCCCGGCCGGCTTGGTCTGGCTCGGTTCGGCCTGGTCCACAGTTCGGTCTAGCTCGGCCTGGCCCGTTCCGGTCCGGCCTGGCCACCCGCCGGACAAGCTTTCTTCAGCATGCCGCTCGCGAAATGCCGGTCCAATATGGACAGAACTACTTTGGGCGCGCTGTTCAGACACGAGCCCAGTTCCAGGCTGGAATGACATTCGAGCACGGGAACGCCCCGGGAGCCAGCCAGTCTCCTGAAGGAGCGTTTCGTCCCCTCGGAGGCATCCTCGGCCAGGATGACCAGCCGGGACTTGCCGCCGTGAACGGACTTTTTAACGGCCTCCGTACCTCCCTTTACCTGGCCCGCGCGCACGGCGAGACCCAGGAGGCCGGTCACCGACGGATGAACGCTTTTCGTCAAACCTGCAGGTCCTTTACGCTTACTGCACCGCGGTCATGATCTTGTCGGCCGTCACCCCGCCGATCCCGGAGATCTCCTGCAGGTCGTCGGCCGTGGCCTGCTGCAGGGACTCCACCGTCGTGTAGCCGGCATCTTCCAGCTTCTGCCGCAGTTTCTCCGATATGCCCTCTATCTCCGCGAGCGACCCGGCTTCGTCCGTGTCGGAATCATCCACGCCGAAGGTCTCGGAAATGAGCTGCTTTTCGAGATCCGACCGCTTGATCAGATCGATATTCCACCCGGTGAGCTTCACGGCGAGCCGGGCGTTCTGGCCGGCTTTTCCGATAGCCAGCGAAAGCTGGTAGTCCTCGACCACCACGCGCATGTCCTTCTTTTCTATGTCCAGGATCTGGACCTGGGCCACCTCGGCGGGACGCAATGCCTGGGTAACGAAGGCGGAGGGGTCGTTGCTCCACGGCACGATGTCGATCCGCTCGTTGTTGAGCTCTCGGACGACCGCCTGGACCCGCGTACCCTTCATGCCCACGCACGCCCCTACCGCATCCACCCGGTCATCGTGGGACAGGACGGCGATCTTGGACCGGTCGCCCGGTTCCCGCGCGGACGCCTTGATCTCCACGATGCCTTCGTGGATCTCCGGCACTTCCATCCTGAACAGGAGCTCCAGGAAAGCCTCGCAACTCCGCGAGAGAATGACCTGGGGGCCCTTTATGGCATTCTGCACGTCCAGGATAAAGGCGCGAATGGTCTCGCCCTGGCGGTACCTTTCCCTTCGAATCTGCTCGCGCCACGGAAGCAGCGCCTCGGTGCGCTCGATCTTGACGATGATATTGCCCCGGTCCACCTGCTGGACACTGCCGATCACGATTTCGTTGACCCGGTCCTTGTACAGTTCGAAGACGTTTTCCCGCTCCGCCTCCCGGACGCGCTGCACGACGACCTGCTTCACCGCCTGTATCGCGTTGCGTCCGAACTCTTCGAAGGCCAGCTCCTGTTCGACCCGACCGCCGACTTCCGCCTCCGGGTTGATGCCCTGCGCGGCCTCGAGGGTGATCTG
>JAPOYX010000172.1:12360-20584 GCA_026706345.1 Gemmatimonadota bacterium
CATCTCGATCGTGCCGAGTTTTTCGTCGACACGTACCTCGACATTGTCGTCGCCCGTGCCGAATCGTTTCTTCGCCGCCGTGACCAGGCCGGTTTTCACCGTGTCCCAGACCACTTCCCGGTCCACGTTCTTCTCCCGAATGATCTGCGCCAGCGCTTCGATAACCTCGTAATTCATTACCTGAAACTCCCTCTCCTAACCTTTATCCCATCCATGTTCCAATTCCCGGTGGGCTTTCCTGATGCTTGCGACGGGAATACGGTGCTTCTCTTCGCCGCAGACGATTTCGACTGTACCGTCCCCGATGCCCTCCAGGCACCCCACGCGGGTAACCGATCCGCCGTCGCCGTCTACGGATACGACCTTAACCCATTTGCCGAGGGCCCGCCGATAGTCTCTTTCCGTCTTGAACGGCCGGTCCAGCCCGGGCGACGAGACCTCGAGCGTATAGCGGGACGGGATGGGGTCTTCCATGTCGAGCAGGCAGGACAATTCGCGGTTTATGGCCACGCAGTCGTTGATCGTAACGCCGCCCGGCTTTTCGATCAGCAGTCTCAGGACGTAACTGCCCGGCCTGCCCGCCAGCTCCATATCCACCAGTTCGAACCCGGCTTCGTCGACAAGCGGCCTGGCGAGCGACGAAACGTTCCGGACAATCGAATCGCGGTCAGTTTCCATCGCGTAATTTCACGATTCATCCCGAAAACCACATAAAAAAAGCGGGCACTACTTCGCCCACTTCTGCAGCACCGCTCTAATATAGGGGGGCATGTTAAGCCAAGCAAGCAAAAAGTTTACGCCGATTCCCGGCCCCTTTCGGGGCGGTCCCGAAAAAGTCCTTGGATCGTGAAAAGACACAAAATATGTTTAGTCCTGAAGGACACGTCAAACAACGCGGTTCAGACCTTCCAGGAGACGCCGCATGAAAAAGGCGGTTTGCTATATCAGGGTCGGCCCGATGGAGACCCGCAAGCATCCCTTTCGAAGGGCGGACCAGGAAAAGCGGCTTCGGTCTTACTGCGCCGAAAACGGTCTCGACATCATGCTGGTGATCCTCGACCTCCGCGTCGAGGCGTTCATCCCGCTTGAAGAACGGCTGGGCGGCCGGGACCTGGTCAACATGGTGGAATCGAAGGGTATCCAGCACGTCGTGATCTGGCGCCTCGACCGGTTGTTCAGGTCGGCGTCCGAAACGTCCCGCTGCCTCAAGGCCTGGTCCGGCGAGGACGTCGTGTGCCATGTGCTCGACCTCGACGGCCTGTCGGTCCGGACCGACGGGGAAACGGGCCAGGTGGTCCTGAGCACGCTCACGGTGCTGGCCGGCATGGCCCACGACCTGCCCGCCGAACGAACGAAAAACGCGATCCGCCTGAAGAAGACCAACCGGTTCGCATACGGCGTAACCCCCTATGGTTACGACCTTTCCGGCAACCAACTGGTGCCGAACGCCCGGGAGCAGGAGATCATCAGGCAGGTCAGGACCTGGCGCGCCGAGGGCAGAAGCCTGCGCAAGATCGCCGACGAGCTCAATGAAATGGGCGTTCCCACCAAGCGTGCTTCGACGCTCGCCCGTGAAACCCGCTGGTATGCGTCCACGGTAAGCTATCTGCTGAAAAACGAACTCTACCTGGCCGAGGAGGACGAAAGCGGCCAGGAAAAGGGGCAGGCTGGTCCGACGTGATATACGCCAGAGAGGATTCGAACCTCTGACCTACGGCTCCGGAGGCCGTCGCTCTATCCAGCTGAGCTACTGGCGCGAGTAATTTCCACCCGCAATATAACGGTCGGCTGAGAACCGTGTCAATCCATTTCAGGGAATGGCGGCGGGTTCGGAAAGCCGGCCGGCGGCGCCCTCAGCGTCGGTCGAAACCACCTCTACTTCGACGAAGGTATTCATCCGGACCGCCTGTACCGCGCCGCCGTCGAACCATGTCCTGAGCCCGTGGTCCGTCCTTCCCGTCATGCCCTGCCAGGCTCGCCCAAGCCGACCATGCGGGCCGGGCGGCCCAGGTGGACCACCCGATTCCTCCTCGACCAGCACGGGCAGGGTCCTGCCCATGAAGCGGCTGTTATAGGCCGCCGATTTCCGGTCACTCAAGGTACGAAGCAGCCGGCTTCGCTCCCGGGCAACGGGCGCGGGGACCTGGTCCGGCATCCGGGCGGCCCGGGTGTGGTCCCGCTTCGAATAGGTAAATACGTGGAAATAGGCGAAGGGCAGACGGTCCAGCCAGTCGTACATGCGCTGAAAGGATGCGTCGGTCTCTCCCGGAAACCCGACCATGATATCCGCGCCTATGCTGATATCCGGCACTGCGTCGACGAGCCGGTCGACGCCGTCCCCGGCCTCACCAGCCGTATAGGTCCGGCGCATGGCCTTAAGCAGGCCGTCGTCGCCGTGCTGAACGGCCAGATGCAGGTACCGGCACAGCCTGGGCGCGTGCGTCCGGAGCAGGTCGATGAGGTCCCGGTCCACCGCGGTGGGCCAGATGGAACTCAGCCTCAGGCGGGGCAGCGCGGTCTGCTCCAGGATCTGGCGGACGACCTCGTTCAGCGAGACGGGCGCGTTCAGCGCGGCAGGCGCGGACAGCGAGGCGGGCGCGGACAGGTCCGATCCGTACTCGCCCAGGTGGACCCCGGTGAGCACGATCTCGGCGTAGCCCCGGTCTATCAGGGAACGGGCCTGGCGGAGCACGGCGTCCGGCGGGAGGCTGCGGTGCCGGCCGCGGGCCCAGGGTATGATGCAGAACGAACAGAACTGATCGCATCCGTCCTGGATCTTGAGCATGGCCCGGGTGCGGTTTTCGAAGGTAGAGACGTCGAGGCGCTCGTCGAAACGGGTCATCTCCGCCCTGCGCGTCACCCTGGACACGGGATGGAGGTGCCCGCGCTCACGCAGCACATGTTCGACGAGGTCGCCCTTCTCCACGTTTCCCAGGACGAGGTCCACCCCTTCGATGTCCAGGAGCTGGCCGGGATGGGTCTGGGCGTAGCAACCCGTGGCTACGACAGTGGCCCCGGGCCGACGCCGAACGGCCTGGCGGAGGGACTGCCGGGCCCGCGCATCGGCCTGGTTCGTCACCGTGCAGGTGTTGACGACGTAGACATCGGCGGGCGCGTTGAAGGGTACGACGCGAAAGCCCCGGGAAACGAACTGCTCGCGGATGGCTTCGGTCTCGTACTGATTCAGACGGCAGCCCAGCGTGTGCAGGGCTACCGTCGGAGCGTCCGTTACGCGGGTTGCGGCCGGCCCGGCGGGATCAGTCACGCCCAAAACCCCTGCCCTGCCGGCCATGCGCCGGCGGTCAACCGTCCGATTCCTCCGCCGGGGCGGCTTCCTCCGCCGGGGCGGCTTCCGCTGTGACGGCTTCTTCTTCCACAGTCACGACATCGCCGATCACGGTGCCCGCCACGGGGTGCCGGCTCAGGTATTCGTCGATTTCCGCCCGCTCGCGATCGCGGAAGTAGGCCTTGACGCTGAGCACGACCCGCCGGTTCTTGCCGTCGAATTCGATGACCTTCAACGGGATCTCCTCACCCTCCTTGAAGGCATCGCCCGGTCGCTTGATTTCCGGATGGTTGAGTTGCGAAATGGGGACGAATCCCTCCACCTCGTGAGAAAGCTCGACGACCACGCCCCGTTCGAGAAGACGGATGATGGTCCCCGTCGTCTCGGTGTTTACCGGGTAGACCTCTGCGAGCGACAGCCACGGATCCTCGGTGACCTGCTTGATGCCGAGGGATACGCGCCGGGCCTCGGGATCGATGTTGAGGACCATGACGTCGATCTCTTCACCCTTCTTGACGACCTCGCTCGGATGCTTGATGCGCCGCGTCCAGGACATGTCGGAGATATGGACCAGTCCGTCGATCCCCTCTTCGATTTCCACGAAGGCGCCGAAAGCAGTGATGTTGCGCACGCGCCCCCGGACCATGGTGCCCACGGTGTACCGCTCGTTCAGTGACAGCCACGGATCCGGCTGGGTCTGCTTCATGCCCAGGGAGATCTTCTCGTTCTGCTGATCCACCTTCAGGACGACCGCGTCCACGTTCTCGTTGACCGTGACCATCTTCGACGGATGGGTCACGTGCTTCGTCCAGGACATTTCGGAGATATGAATCAGCCCCTCGACGCCTCGCTCGAGTTCCACAAAGGCGCCGTAGTCCGTGATGCTCACGACCCGCCCCGTGATCTTCGAACCGACCGGGTATTTCTCCTCGACGTTCGCCCACGGATAGGGCTCGAGCTGCTTGAGGCCGAGAGAAATGCGCTCCCGTTCCCGATCGAATTCCAGGATGGCCACGGTAATCTCGCTGCCGATCGTCACCAGTTCCGAGGGATGGCCGATGCGTCCCCACGAGATATCCGTGATGTGCAGCAGTCCGTCGATGCCGCCCAGGTCCACGAAAGCGCCGAAATCCGTGATGTTCTTGACCACGCCCTTGCGGACCTGGCCCCGGTCGAGTTCGGCGATGATCGCCTGCTTCTGCTTCTCCTTTTCGACCTCGAGCACCACGCGGCGGGAGACCACGATGTTCCGGCGGCTCTTGTTCAGTTTGATGATCTTGAACGGGAGCTTCTCGCCGATGAACTGGTCCAGGTTCGGCGTCTGCTTCAAAGCCACCTGGGAACCGGGCAGAAAGGCGTCCACACCGAAGAGGTCGACTACCAGTCCGCCCTTGATGCGCCGCAGAATCTGGCCTTCCACCACGGCGCCTTCTTCGTGGGCGTCCTTGATCTTGTCCCAGACCTTCATGAAATCGGCTTTTTGCTTGGACAGGACGAGTTGCCCTTCCTGGGCTTCCATGTCCTCCAGGAAGACTTCGATTTCCTGGCCGACTTCGATCTCGTCGGGGTCGGTGAACTCGGAAAGGGGTATGGCGCCTTCCGACTTGAACCCTACGTCGATGACGACCTCGCCGTTTTCAACCGAGATGACGTGGCCGGGAACGATCTCGCCTTCCACGATATCCTTCAGGGTCTCGTCGTACATCTGGAACATCTGTTCGTATTCTTCGAGTTCCTGTTGATTCAGGTCCTGCTCGTCCACCCACTTGGGCAGCCTGTACGGACGCTTCGAGGGAGCGGGCTCCGTTTCGGCGGTCGGCTTGGTCGGCTTGGCCGTCTCGGTCGCCACGGCGGTTTCCGTTTCGACATCGGCCTCCGCTTCCACGGCGACCTCGGCTTCCGGCGTGGGGGATTCCGCAGATACCTCTTTAGCCGCCTCCGCGGACTCGGCGGGTGAAGAAGACGCCTCGGTCTCCTCGACCTCGGAAGTCTTCGGTGTGTCCTCTGGCATGTTCATCCTCCTTGATGAATGAAAAACACGGACCGCCGCCGCACCGGCGCCAATCCGCCCTGACAAAAAAGTCTTTTAACCGGACAAGCCGACCTCCGGTTCCAGTTCTTCGATTTCGCCCTTCGTAAGCGCACGCCACTTCCCGGCAGGCAGATCCCGGTCCACCAGGCCGCCCAGACGCACCCGGATCAGCCGAAGCACGGGATGCCCTACGCGGCCGCACATTCTCCGGATCTGACGCTTGCGTCCCTCGTGCAGCACTATCGAAAGCCAGGTGCCGGTTTCCGTTATCCGAAGGACGTCAACGCCCGCCTTCGCCGTGGTCCTGCCTTCGATCGTAACGCCTTCTCTGAGTCTGCCCAGCGTGTCCTCCCGCGGCACGCCCTTCACCAGTACGTGGTATTCCTTTTCGAAGCCGAAACGGGGATGCATCAGCCTGTAACCCAACGCGCCGTCGTTGGTGAAGAGCAGAAGACCCTCCGTGTCCCGGTCCAGCCGTCCAACCGGAAAGACGCGTTCCGGAATATCCCGGATCAACGCGGCGACCGTCGGCCGCCGGAACGGGTCGTGCATCGTGGTCAGGTACCCGGCCGGCTTGTTGAGCAGGTAACACCTCCGGGCCGCGGGCGCGTTCAGCGGCCGGTCATCGACCGTCACGAGGTCGGCATCGGGCCGAACCTGCGTGGCCAGGGAAACGACCGTCTCTCCGTTCAGCTTCACCCGGCCGGACACGATCATCGATTCGCTGCGCCTCCGGGAGGCGACGCCCGCCTGGCCAGGTATCTATTCAGTCTCATCGCCCGACGCGATCTTTTCGTCCGTTTCGGCGACGGGCCGTCCCGGTCCGCCCGGTCGTCCCGGCCCCGGGAACAACGCCTGGTCGGGCTCCTCGTCTTCTTCGGTCAGCACGATATCCTGGTCCTTCAACAATTCGTTCAACTCGTCCAGCTTGGGCAGGTCCGAGAGCCTGTTGAGCCCGAAATACCTGAGAAAATCGCCTGTCGTCGCATAGAGGATCGGCCGGCCGACGCCTTCGCCTCTCCCGGCGATCCGGATGAGGTTGCGATCCAGCAACGTCCGCAACACGCCGTCCACGTTCACGCCCCTGATCGCTTCCACCTCCGTCCGGCTGATGGGCTGCTTGTAGGCGACGATCGCCAGGCATTCCAGGGCCGCCTGCGTCAGGCGGGACGGAATCCTGCCCCGGTACAGCTGACGAATCCATTTCGCATAGGCCGCCTTGCTGCTGAACTGGTAGCCGTTCGCCACGTGCCGGATCTCGAAGCCGTGGCCGCCCGTCTCGTACTTCTCGTTCAACGCCTCTATGCAGCGACCAATCAATTCCTCGCCCGCATCGTCCATGATGCGGCTGAGTTCCTTCAGGCTCAGCGGCGCATCGCTGGCCAGGAGCACGGCCTCCGTGATCGCGCGGTATTCGTCCAGCTGCGCCTCGTCCATGACCAGTTGCTTTTGCATCCCGTCTGCTGCCTCACGACGACGAATTCACCGAATCGGCCAGGGTCAGCCAGATCTCTCCCAGCGTATCGGTCTGCTCGAAAACCACCCGGTTCTGCCGGATGAGCTCCAGCAGGGCCAGGAAGGTGATGATCAGAAACGACCGGGAGAGGTCTTCCTCGAACAGGGAACTGAAGAACAGGTTCTTCCGCGTCTTCAGGCTATCGAGGATGTTTTCCATCCGGTCCTCGATCGAAACGGTCTCCCGCTCGACGGTACGGTCGAAATCGTCTTTTGCGCGGTCCAGCGTGAATTTGAACGCCTGAAGCAGGTCCCAGAGATTCAGGTTGCCCGCCAGGCGGGTGTCGAGCGTTTCCACGCCATTCAGGTCCTCGTCCCAGTTCTCCACGGGCGGATGGTAGAACACGTCCGCGTTACGGTCCTGGTGTTCATTCAGCACGCCCGCCGCTTCCTTGAACTGCCGGTACTCCAGCAACCGCTGCACGAGTTCTTCCCGCGGGTCGGCGGCCTCTTCTTCATCCTCTTCGGGCCTGCGGGGCAGGAGCATCTTCGACTTGATGCGAAGCAGCGTCGCCGCCATGAGCAGGTACTCGCTCCCCACCTCGAGGTCCAGCAGCTTGAGCAGTTCGAGGTACTGCAGGTACTGCTGCGTGACCAGCGAGATGGGAATATCGTAGATATCCACCTCGTGTTCCTTGATCAGGAACAGCAGGAGATCCAGCGGTCCCTCGAAATGCTCGAGTTTTACCTGGTAGGCCATAACACTTCTTCCGGTCGTTCATTCTTGAGAAACAGGTAGGGGCGCCAGGATTGATGGTGGATGCCTATGAAATCGCGTATAAAGTGTATCCTGCTGGGCGCCTTGGGTTTGCGCCTGAGCACCATGTTCGCTTCCTCCGGCAGCCTGTCTCCCTTTTTATTGTTGCACCGCTGGCAGGCGCACACCATGTTTTCCCAACTGTCCGCTCCGCCCAGGTACCTGGGCAGGACATGATCCACGGTCAACGGTCCCCGCGTAGTGCTGCAGTACTGGCACTGGTGGCCGTCGCGCTTGAGGATGTTCTTCCGGGACAGCATGATGCCCTTGCTGGGTATGCGAACGAAGTTCACAAGCCTGACGATACTGGGCCGGTCGAACAGCGTGTACACGCCCCGCACCGGGTCCGCGTACTTGTCAATGATCTCCGCCTTGCGCAGAAAAACGAGAATGACCGCCCGCCTTGCCGTGCAAACACTCAAGGGCTCGTAGTTCTGGTTCAGAACGAGGACATGTTCGCTTACCATGCCTTGCATGCCTTTCCGAAACCCCAGTTCCTCCCTCGCGAAACGATCCAGAACCGGTTAGGGGAACGATCCCCGCTAAACCTAGACAATGTAGGTTTCTCACGGGCTTCCGTCCATAGTTTTATTGGGTTTCGCGAGGGCTGGAAGGTCGCCCGGCCATGGGCTCG